>CAMFEN010000106.1 GCA_945949375.1 uncultured Bacteroidales bacterium
CGCTTGTGCTTGAGCAGCCATATCATGGGTGAGGGCATAGTCTATGAGGGCGTATAATTCCTGTTCGTTGTGGTAAAGCCCGACTTCGCCGTTGGGAAACAACCGCTCAATATAGGGATTGGCATCGCATATCTGGTAAGCACCCGAGGCGGCAATCTCATATACCTTTGGATTGGCGCCGTTGCGCTGTTGCTCATGGTGGATATTCAGTACGATGCGCGAGTGGTTATATGCCTGATTGAGCGTTTCCGCGGTGGTATTGCAATTGGTATAGACATCTCGTCTCTCTCGCGTCAGCCACAGCCACGGATTCTTGAACCATGGTTTGTATATTCCCCATACCTGCAAACGTTTGTCGGCGTAGCGTTGCACCACCTGCTGAATAATCTGCCTGCGCTTGGTGCTATGGAAGATGTCGCCGGCAAAGACGATATCCCATATCTTGGTTTGAGCCGAGGCAGTCGGATAATACAAGGTCTCGTCCACTGCCTGTGGCAGGAAAGTGGCGGCTATGTTGTAGTGCCTTTGGAGCAAGGCGATGTCTTCCTGTTCGTAGCAAAACACTTGGTGCGCGAAGGGCAGATTGGGTATGCAATCCGGCATGCGAGTGATGCTATCGAACAGCCATATTCCCACTCGGCTATGCTTGGCGAAAGCGGCTACCGTCTCCGGCAACAGGTTATCACCATTGATGATAAACGTAACATCGGGGTGGTAATCAGCAAACGCTTGTTCTATCCATGGTTGGTATTGTTCGCGCGATTGTTGCTTGAGCCGCTGCTTGTCCTCTGTCAGTTTATACCGAATGGTGTTGAGGCGGTTGTACGGATGGATGGGGTTGTCATACGGGCAGACTTTCACCTCCCATCCCAATGCACGAAACGCCCGCGCGATAGAAGACAGGAAGTAATGGAAGTTGGGACCTATGAGGAGGAGGCGATTCATGTGATATTTTCAATTTGTACAAAACGGTCTAATAATTCTTTGCATGTATCTCCTGCGGGGATTGTGCAAAAAGTATTCAGTTCACGTTCCTTGGCGGGAAATATGTTTTTTGCTGATGGTAAAACAATTTATGATGGTGTCGTATTAAAAAATTTCAAACTATTTACATCCATATGTATTTGGCGATGACTTTCATCAGGTATTTTCATATAGTCACCATAGATTCGTCGCAAATATGCATCTACATTATGAGGCACATAAAAAGATTTTCCTTCAAAATCCATTTCTGATAAAGGAAATATCTCCTGTTCATATCTTCTAGAACTATGGTAAGTATCCCATGTGTGCATTAATTCTCCGTGATAATGCTTTTTTGCCCAATAATTGCCGATCCATACTAATACGTATGCTAAAGGATAAGCCAAATAAGCTAGACCGGTTTTTGCCACATAAATCCTTTTAGGCTTTCCTTGTGATTCGGCAAAATGATGCATCTCGCGAAATACTCGTGCATATAATTTCTCAACACATTTCTTGTACCACATCGGTACAGCAGGAATTTGTAATAATATATCTACCCATAATCCTTGTGATTTTTGCTTGCAAGCCAATGGATAGTTGCAGTAGGTGTATGTGTCTTTTACAAGTGGCGTAAGTTTAATAGAATAAGGTTCATTCTGAGGATCTGATAACTGGTACCGTTTGGGAAGTTCTTCAATAAGATATTGTCTCAATCGAGGATAATCTTTTTGCAATATACATATATCCATATCATCATCCCATGGGATGAATCCTCCATGCCGTACCGCACCAATTAGTGTGCCACTATCCAACCAATATGGGATATTATGCTTCCGACAGATTTTGTCAATTTCTACTAAGATATTTAACATACATAGTTGTGCTTTACGCAACTGTGTACCTTCACCATTATACTTTGAGTAATCTTCCATAACATCCTACTTTTTTAACAACTCATATATTTGATGAGCAAAATATACATCATGCAATCCTAAACCTATGTTATATGCTAAAATTCGTTCTGTATCACTTACTCGCGCTGGGACTTTTCCCAGCAATACCTCACTTATTTCGTGAAATTGTTTGAATTGATCAAAATACTTAAATCCACGCACATGTCCTTTATCATCAGCAAAAACATGATCAAAAAATAAGTCACAATTTTGAAAACCTCGAGTATGAATAGGCACTAATAGCATTCCTTTTTTATAGGCATGTTCGGCTGTACAAAATAAATCGGGCATCTCCGTAACAGCGGAAACTAACACGTCTGAATTTTCCACTAAAGCCTCATGGGTGTCCACAATCTCAAAATGAATGTTTGAATACTCTGAAAATAATGCTATGAATTGTTCAGCCTGTTGCTTATAGCGTAACAACTTGCATACAATATCTCTTTTGGGAAGGATTGACATAAGGCACCTCATGGTTGCAATAGCAGTACTCCCCAAGCCGACAAAAGCATATACAGAAGCATTAGGAATTTGTAATGTTTGTATTGTAAGTGCTGCTACTGCCCCTGTTCTCATTTGTGTAATCCAATCCGCCTCCATAAACGATAGTAATCGCCCAGTAGAGGCTTCATACAAGAGTAAGTTCGAATGCAAAGACGGTTTGTTTCCAGCAATGCGAGACACCACTTTAACTCCAAATCTATCATACTGAGAAGGTAGGAGACATGGCATGGTATTAAAAAAATCATTGCCTTGTGGATGTAAACTTATCTTGGGTGGTAATTGTGCTTCATATTTTATACAGAAAGAATCTCTTACCCAAGAGACACATTGTTCAGGTGGTATGTTTAGAGAAAGTATCTCCGTGTTTGTTATCTTTATCATAGTGTTTTTAGTGCTTGAATTAGTAGATTATTGTCTTTTGTATTGCGTATAGCAAGACGAATATATGGTGCATGACATTTACCTGTGCAATCCTTTATTAGGATGCTATATTTTTTTAGTAACTGTACAGCCAACTCACGAGGAGTGTGTGGGTGCAATACCTCGCATAGTACATAATTGGCTTCAGATGGAAGCACACGAAGATAGGAAACCTCGGCAAGTGCAGCCATCATACGAGCACGTTCCCTGCGGAAGGTGTTCATCGCCTCTTGGTAGGATTTCTCGTATTTGCCCAATATCTGCAAGAAAAATTCTGCAAACGAGTTGATGTTCCATATAGATACTGCTCGACGCAGGTTGGTCATCAACGCTGCATTGGATGAAGCTAATATACCTAACCGAAGTCCGGGTACTCCGAATGACTTGGATATACTTTTTATCACTACTAGATGGTCATATTTTTCCAAAATTGAGTTGTTGAGAAATGTAGGATGCTCCGTAGAGAAGTCTATAAAACTTTCGTCCATTATAAGCATGATGTCCCTTGCTTGACACCAATCCGCCAATCTCAAGCAGTCTGCATAAGAAATATAATTTCCGGAAGGATTATCCGGATTTATCAGCACTAAAGACCCTATATTTTTATCTGCAAAATAAGTCATCAGGTCATCTGCTGTATAAGAGAAAGAAGGTGCTTTTGCTTCAAACACCACTACTTGCTCAGGCATCATGCGATTGGGATATTCCTCAAAAGTGGGTCGAACCACTCCTACTTTTCCCAGCATTTGTTCCGAAAGTACTTTTATTAATTCAGCCGCTCCGTTACCTACTAAGATATAGTCTTGTTTAACGCCGAAGTCTTTGGCTGCTAATAGATTATTCACTCGCAATCCTGATGGATATTCGGTAAGTAAACGAGCGAAACTGTGGGACATTTCATCCAGCAAACGCTGATTTGGGAAATACGGATTGACTAAATAGCAGAAATCTAAGATATGCGGATAGCGCCAATAGCCACCGAAACGGCTACAAAGTAAGTCATATTGATGTTCTGTGAAGATGGATTCGGCAATATCCAAGTCTTGAATATCATCTATCTCATACCATTGTTCTCCATTGAGAGGTAATGCGCGAATGCCAGAGTTGTCTAGCATGGTTATCACCCGCAGCACTTGTTCGTAGTATTCGTTTCTGCCTAATGCTTTGCAGTAGGCCTCTAAGAATGGCACATACATTGTGGAAGAAAAGTGCTTCGAAAACTTATAAACATTCACTGTCTTGTAGTAATCAGGAATTTCATCGTACTTGAAGAGACTATTCGGAATAAAGCGCAAGATACGATTTTCCTCATCAATAGTTACGACTGTGCCATCCATCCAACTCTCGTACTTATCCACTAATGCTAAATCCGGATATGGGTTCTCAATTAACTTTTGAATGAGTGAATCCTCCATAATGATGTCAGATTCAAAGAGTAAGGTATCGTCCTTTGTCAGATAGTCTTTTGCCAGATATAGAGAATAGATATTGTTCGTTTTATCGTAGATTGTATTTTCCACATACTCAATGGCTGTTTGAATGTGTATGTTCAGCAAATACTCTCTCAGTTCTTTTGCCTTGTAACCTACAACCAAAATAATGCGTTGCAGATGCAATTGATCCAACTGATGAAGCAAGCGCGAGATAAGCGTCTCTCCACCCACTTCTATCATACATTTGGTATTTCCCTTGGTAAGTTCGCCAAGGCGTTTGCCCATACCTGCGGCTAAAATAATGGCTTGCATAATGGATATGTTGTGGTTATTTGGTTGCTATCATAAGTCTTCTTTGAAGGTTATCTTTCGGTTGGTTTCTTCTCCTGCTACTATGTGTATGGGTTTGGTGGGGATGTAGCGGTGGAGTATGCCACAGTCGTCGGTGGCTTGTAGAGCGGGGTCTTGCAGGGCGAGGGTGTAGGCGCGGGCGATTAGAGGCATGCGAAAGGCTTGCGGGGTCTGGGCACGCATGAGGGTATCGCGTGGGGGGATGGACTGGATGACCCTCCCATCCTCCCTTGAAGGGAGGGGTTGAGCGTTGCAATTTGCGAGTTGCGGGGTTTGAGTTTGTGTTACCACATACATCGTATCCGTGGCGGGGATGGCAACGGTTACTGCTTCTTGGGTCTTTAAGGCGCGGCAGACCTTGGCGATGATGGCTTGACTTACAAACGGGCGCGCGGCATCGTGCAGCAGGATATTGGCGTGGGCGAACTCCTCCGC
>CAMFEN010000107.1 GCA_945949375.1 uncultured Bacteroidales bacterium
GCGACCACCGAGATCTACACTCTTTCCCTACACGACGCTCTTCCGATCTCGAAGAGGTGATTGATTTCATTGCCAACAACGTGCGCGAATCGGTGCGCGACTTGGAGGGTATACTCGCCAGTCTGCTGGCGCATGCTACGCTCACCGACCGCGAGATAGACCTCGCGCTGGCAGAGCAAGTGGTCTCCCGCATTGTGGAGATTCAAGAAAAATCCATCGACTTGCCCGACATCCTCGGTGCTGTCTCCGAGCATTGCAACATCCCCGAGAAGTCCATTCTCTCTGCTAATCGCGGCAAGGAGATTATGATGGCACGCCATATTGCCATCTATTTAAGCAAGGAGTTGACCGACCATTCGCTCAACGAAATCGGTGCCTACATGGGCAAACGTACGCACGCTACGGTGCTCCACTCGGTGAACACTATGCGCGACCAACTCTCCTACGACCCCGTGCTTCGGCAGACGGTCATGCAGATACAATCCGCTTTGCAACGATAAATACCTAATATACATGCATCTAAGAAGAGATGTTTTTTGTTTCATAACGAAATTTGTTTTGGAGAATTGGAGGAGTCGGGAGACTGTTCCAATTTTTTTTTAGTCTCCAAAACAGCCTTGCTCTTGCATATCTCAAAAAAAAGTCGTAACTTTGCCGCCAAATTGTTTTATTTATGGAAAACTATATTGTCTCTGCACGCAAATATCGTCCGCTCAATTTTGAGAGCGTGGTTGGGCAGAAAGCACTCACGCAGACTTTGCAGAATGCTATCCGTCAGAACCACCTGGCGCATGCTTATCTCTTCTGCGGACCGCGCGGCGTTGGTAAGACTACCTGCGCACGCATCTTTGCCAAGACCATCAACTGTCTAAACCCCTCTTCGGGGCACGATGCCTGCAACGAGTGTGAGTCCTGTCGTGCGTTCAATGAAGGACGGTCATTCAATATCCATGAGTTAGATGCCGCTTCCAACAACTCAGTAGAGGACATCCGCTCGCTGATTGACCAAGTGCGCATCCCGCCGCAGATAGGCAAGTATTCCGTTTATATCATCGACGAGGTGCACATGCTCTCCACGGGCGCGTTCAACGCCCTCTTGAAGACCTTGGAGGAGCCCCCCTCGTATGCTATTTTTATCTTGGCTACCACCGAGAAGCACAAAGTCCTGCCCACTATTCTCAGCCGTTGCCAAGTGTATGATTTCGCACGTATCACCATCGCCGACACCATTGCCCACTTGCAGCATGTGGCGCAGCAGGAGGGGGTGAATGCTTCGGAAGAAGCACTCAATGTGGTCGCGCAGAAAGCCGATGGGGGTATGCGCGATGCACTCAGTATCTTCGACCAACTCGTCTCTTTCTGCGGTAATACCATCACTTACGAGCGTACCATCGAGGTGCTGAATGTGCTTGATTCTGACTACTATTTCCGCATGGTGGATTTTGCCCTTGCGCACGATGTTACGGGAGCAATGCTTTTGCTCAACGAGGTCTTGCAGAAAGGCTTCGATGCCGGCAATTTCACTACCGGTCTGGCGCAGCACCTCCGCGATGTGCTCGTTGCCAAAGACCCGCAGACCATTACCTTGCTCGAGACGGCAGATACCATTCGCCGGCACTATGCCGCACAGGCGCAGCATTGCTCGCCACAGTGGCTCTTTGCGGCGTTGGATATCCTGAATACCTGCGACATCAACTACCGCACGGCGAAAAATAAACGCCTTACGGTGGAGTTAGCGCTAATTCGTATGACGCAACTGGGTGTGCAAGCTGCCGCCCCGACAACAGCGGCTCCTATTCAGAATACTCAGAATACTCAGAAAACTCAGAATACTCATAATACTCCGAATACTCCGAATATTCAGAGTGCACAGAGTGCTCCGAATCCTCCGAGTGTCCCGAAGATGCCGACTACGCCTCCGCTACCCAAAGCCCCCTCGCTCTCTGCTATTCCCAAGATTCCAAATCTTAATGGGGTAGGGACTTCCCCTGTTGCAGCACCTGCGGTACCCACTCCGCAACCCACGGCACCTGCCGCTGCTCCTCAAAACAACCCTTTTACGATCGACCGGTTCAATGACGCGTGGGCCGGTCTTAAAACCTACTTCGGCAAAGAAGATTCGCGTCTCCGGAACGTGGTATCGTTTTACCAGCCGGTGCTCCATAATCAGCAGTCTGCTACCCTTGAGTTGCCCAACCAATGGGAACTGGAAGAGGTAAAGAAAGCCCTCCCGCGTATCCATGCGTACCTGCATCAGCAACTAAAAAATGACCAACTGACGCTCACGCTCAAAGTGGCGCAGTACACCCACGAGCAGAAAGCCTTCACCGCGGAGGAACGATACAAGGTGATGCTCGAAGAGAATGCTACTCTCAATACGCTCAAAGAGCAATTCGCACTACAAATAGACTAATTCTTCTTATAATTCATAATTGCCTTGCCCGACCTGAAAGCATATCTACCCACTACTCGCAAAGAGTTAGACATCCGCGGATGGGACGAAGTGGATATCGTCCTCTTCTCCGGTGATGCGTATGTAGACCACCCGCAGTTTGGTGCGGCGGTCATTGGGCGTGTGCTGGAGCATGCAGGCTATCGGGTGGCGCTCGTGCCGCAACCCGACTGGCGCGGAGATCATCGCGACTTCACCAAGTTGGGCAAGCCTCGCCTCTTCTTCGGCGTAACGGCAGGTGCGATGGACTCCATGGTGAACCACTACACGGCAGCCAAGCGCAAACGCTCGGACGATGCCTATACGCCCGATGGCAAAGCAGGTATGCGTCCCGATTACTGCACCGTTACCTATTGCCAAATCCTCAAACAGCATTTCCCCGACACTCCTATTGTGATTGGCGGTATAGAGGCGTCTATGCGTCGTCTCACGCATTACGACTATTGGTCAGACACACTCAAACCCTCTATCTTGGTGGATTCCAAAGCCGACCTGCTCATATATGGTATGGGTGAGCAAGCCATCGTGGAGATAGCCGCGCATATCGCCGCCTGCCGTCCGTTGACCGATATTCCGCAGACTGCATACCTTAGTACCGACATTCGACCCACGGAAGATGATATCCTCCTCCATTCACACGAAGCTGCATGCCAAGACAAACGCAAGCATGCGGAGAACTTCCGCCATATCGAAACGGAGAGCAACAAGATACAAGCCCGCCGCCTCATCCAACCCGTCGGGAAACAACAAGTAGTGGTTAATCCTCCTTACCCGCCCATCTCGCAGGAGGAGTTAGATGCCATCTACGACCTGCCTTTCCAATACTTGCCGCACCCCAAATATAAAGACAAGCGTATTCCCGCCTACGAGATGATTCGTTTCTCGGTCTGTATGCACCGTGGTTGCTTCGGAGGTTGCTCGTTTTGCACCATCTCCGCGCACCAAGGCAAGCAAATCGTCTCTCGCTCCAAAGCGTCCATCTTGCGCCAAATCAAACAGTTGCAGACGCTCCCCGAGTGGCGCGGCGTCATCTCCGACTTGGGAGGACCGTCGGCGAATATGTACGGTATGCACGGTAAAGACCCCTCCCTCTGCCAACAGTGCGCTCGCCCCTCCTGCCTCACGCCTTCTATCTGCAAGAACCTTAATCAGGATTTCCGTCCCCTATTGGATATATACCGAACGGTGGATAATATGTCCGAGGTGAAGCATGCGTTTGTCGGCTCGGGTATTCGCTACGATTTAATGGACGAAGAATATGGTAAACAACTCATTACGCGACATGTGAGCGGGCGGCTCAAAGTGGCACCCGAGCACACCTCGCCCGAAGTGCTGAAACTCATGCGCAAGCCTTCGTGGGAGCATTTCTTACAGTTTCGAGACTTCTTCCTCCGTATCAACGAGCAGGCGAATATGCATCAGCAACTCATCCCATACTTCATCTCCTCCCATCCGGGTTGCACTAATCGCGACATGGCACACCTCGCTGAGTGGACAAAGAAGATGCACTACCGCCCCGAGCAGGTGCAGGATTTCACGCCCACGCCCATGACCCTCTCCACCACCATGTTCTACACCGGTCTCAATCCATACACCATGCAACCTGTATATGTCGCCCGCACACCCAAAGAGAAGAAACAACAAAACCAATACTTCTTCTGGTGGAAAAAGAATGGAAATTAAGAAACATGAGCCCCGTTGCTCTGTTCGTTTAGAAAACTCCGAATACTATCAATAGACAATAGAAAACAATATGCAACTCCGTAAAACACGATATCAGATTAACCCCAAGACGCTTGCCATGGAGCGTGTGGAGATGGGATTTAAGTATTGGCTGCGTCGTTCCGGTTGGTACCTAATAGGAGGTTTCTGCATAGGAATCGTGTTCTTCTTGGTCTTCTTCTATTTCTTCCCGTCGCCGCGTGAATCGCAACTGCAGCAGCAGAACCGCAACTTAGAAGCACAGTTGCAGGTGCTCAATAGTCAGGTGGACCAGATGCAGATTGTGATGAAGGATTTTGAACAGCGCGATGAGAACTTGTACCGTGTTTTGTTCGGCGCGGAGCCTATTCCGCTCTCGGTGCGCACGGGGGCAAACAGGCGTATTGCATACTATGACTCCATCGCTCGCATGACCAACTCGCAGTTGGTATCCGACCTCACGATGAAAATCGATCTCCTCGCCAAAGAGACCTATATCCAAGCGAAGTCCTACGATGAGCTGCTGGAACTCGCCAAGACGCAGGAGGTGCGTATGGAAAACCTGCCTGCCATCCAGCCTGTGCTCAACAAAGACCTCAAGCGTACCGCTTCGGGCTACGGCATGCGTATCGACCCCGTCTATCACGTCCGCCGTTTCCATGCCGGAATGGACTTCTCTGCGCCGGTGGGCACCGATGTCTTTGCTACCGGTAATGCAAAAGTGGTCTTCACCGGCTGGAAGCAAGGTTATGGAAACACCGTGGAACTTGACCATGGCTTTGGTTACACCACGCTATATGCCCATCTGTATAAAGTGTTAGTACATAATGGGCAGAATGTCAAGCGAGGAGATGTGATTGCGTTGGTGGGCAACACGGGCAAGTCCACCGGTCCGCATCTGCACTA
>CAMFEN010000108.1 GCA_945949375.1 uncultured Bacteroidales bacterium
GACCACCGAGATCTACACTCTTTCCCTACACGACGCTCTTCCGATCTGTCGCAAGCGATGGTGTATTTGATGTTTGCTTTGGAAGCCCATCGGCAGAAGTAATAGTCGAAGCCACGATAGACACGCGAGTACTCAGTGTAGTAGCAATAGTTAGAGAGTTGCTTATAGTTATTCCACCCGCCGTCGCTCGCATCGGTGCGGATGTAGTAGCGACCGGTGTAGGGGCGAATAGTGGTAGGATCTATCGTAGCAGTGCTGGCTGCCTGTGTGATGATGAAGTTATACACACCGTTGGTTTTGGGGAGGTCTTGGGTATTGATAGTTTGTATCGTTTTCCAGTCCATTGCCCCATTATCGGCCTTGAACTCTTGCAGCCATACCTCGCAAGTGTTGCTGTTCGGAAGGGTATCATACTTCACATCCGTAGTACCGCTCACCGCTTGCTTCTTCTGCAATAGATAGAGGCGCACGTGCATGCTGACGGTATCGAACATCGGTGCCTCTGTGGTTGCCTCGGGATGGCTCTTGATGATATGCGAGGGGTGGAACTTCTCAATAGTGCTACCGTTCTTCTCCACATACACCAATCGATAGGAGGTGGTAGGATAGAGCACGTCTATCTCCACTTTACCATTCGCCAAGTTGAGTTGGAAGGTATATGTACCCGTAACGGCAGGTTTGATGGTAATGGGGCTGCCGCCGTCATCATACTTGTAGAATGTGAACTGGTGGTTATTGGATGTGCAAGTACCTTCTTCTGTTTTGAAATAATAGGGCTTATCGTTCTTTACCCAAAATTTGTAGGTAATTCCCTTTGTCAGTTCAACATTGACGGTGGAAATATAATCTCCCGCTTTGGCGGCGGTGAAACGATACCCTTCATCCCATGTACTACCATTATCCGTAGTTAAGCAGAGGTTATACCCCGGGTCGGTATCGTTGAACTTCATCCATACGCCTTTGTTGTAGTATTTACCTTTTGTTACAGATGCAGATTGCCCACGCTCTGCAATAAAGACAGGCATATCTTTGTGGAAATCCGAACGATATACCGCATCAATATTGTTGAAATAGTCGTCATTACTGTGGTTTCCCCAACTGAAAGCGAAACGAGTATAATCCGCCGATTTGGTGAACTTATAGTAGTACACACTATCGTTGTATTTGCTCATTTTGCCGTACTCAATTCTATTCACTTTCGGTTGCACACCATTGTCGCTATGCCATACTTCATCGGTAAAGATATAAGCATAATAGTCGTCATTCCAGTTTTGGTCGTTGAACTTATAGTATATAGCGTACGTTTTTGCAAACTTCACATAGACGGTATTGTTGGCTTCGGTGATGGCTTGGGAATAGGTGGTGTTGGTGCCTGCGGCAGTAATCTGAGTGTTCCCCTCTGCATCTGCATACCAGCCCTCTACTGAATAGCCGGCAGCGGGTGTAGCGGTGAAGGTCGCGCGGCTAACCAATTGACCGGAGGTGATAGTACTGCTACCCGACTTGGCGGTGATAGTACCGCCCGTTTTACCTACCACACCGAACGAAACGGCATACTTCTGCACACCCGGCAGGTCATAAGTAGCCGCTACCAAGTACTTGTTGCTTGAGTTGGTAGAAGTATTCGGATAATAGAGAATCACATAGTAATCCGCCGTGGTAGCAGCAATTTGGATATTGTTATATTGACCACCCTCTGCCGTAAGTTTAATCTCTCCCGCTAAATCACCATCAGCGATATTGTTACCGTTGGCGGTTACTTGGCTATCAACCTTTGGATTAACGGGGAAAATCTTGAAATAGTTGTCATCGCTATTCCGAGCGGGCACAGACACATACGCATAGTCACCTGCATCAACAAGTTTCCACTTGTCGGCGATAGTTCCTTCCCATCCTGTATTCTTATAATCAAAATACCAAAATGTTCCCGCAGCAATGACATTGCGGTGAGCGATGATGATATGGTTGCTTGTGGTATTGCCTGCTTTGCCTGCGGGATATAGACGTATCTCAAACTTACCTGTGGCATTGGTTACGGTTATATTGTGGTACTTTTCACCGGCATCAGCCAAGGTGATGTTTGCAGTGGCGGCATCGGGGAAGGAGTTGCTGATGTAGGTGCCGCCCAAAGCGTAGTCTGTCAACGTGCTACCGTCTATCTTGAATTGGCTGACACCGGAGCACGTATAGTAATAATATCCGTCGCCGTGCAAGCTCATTTTCTTTCCGCTGTTCTTGTCCCAACTCAACTCGCCGCCTGCACCATAGACATACCAATCCTGCGCAGGAGCAATACCTCCGGGCAAGGTGGTGGAGGCGCAGAGTTTGTAATTAGAGGTTTTATTGAGGGTGGTATTGGGGTAATAAAGAATAACATAGAAAGTGCTGGTGGGGATAGAAGCAGCACTAAATTTTGCATTGTCATAATTGCCCGAACCGGCTTTCCCAAGTTCTATATTTCCCAATTGGTTGTCGATATGGGGCGCGCAAGCAACGGTATGGTCGTTATCTTTATTATTCTTATACCAATCCTCTGCCTGTTTTGTATTTCCATCGAAAATCTTGAACTCATTATTTTGTTGGTAGCCTGTTAAAGTGGCATACGCATACTCCGTCTCCTTAGTAAATTCCACACAGTTAGCATCATTCCAGCCGCCTTTGCTATCATAGTAATAGAATTTAGTTGAGGAGGCTTTGAAATTAGCGGTAACGGTACCTGTTGCCGTAGCGGTAACGGTGGTGGTGGCGGAGGTAGAAGAGGCAACCGTTGCGCCGCCTGATACAGTCCATTTATCAAAGACATAGCCAGTGTTTGGTGTGGCTTTTATGGTTACCGGCGTACTGCCTACCTGCTGTTCCCCGCTCGGGGATACAGTACCGCCCACCCCCGCGGTGATGGTTACGGTATAGGTAGAGGAGGCATCTACTGCATACCAAAACTTCTTATTGTCCCAATCAAGGTACAGCACTACGTTGTCTCCTTTAGGGCAATCTGTTTCCGTAAAAATAAAGTTTTTACTACTTGATTGGATATCCCTCTTGTTGGATTCTAATGCCGGCTTGACATTATCTGCCGTTGCACCATATGCTGTGCTACCCTCTTTGAAGTGGAAATAATAGCCCTCATTATTAGTTGCTTTTCCTGAAAATTCAGCAACGGAACAATAAGTATTAAGTTTGTAGTACCCTATGGCTTCATCGTATTCAAACTTTATATTTGTGGAAGTAGTATTCCAATCACCATCATTACTACCTGTATATTTCCATGTGCTTCCGCCTTTAGAAGTACGCACTTTGAAACGCCCCTGCACGTAGATAGTTGCTTCCGAAGTACTACTATGCGCAGCAATTGCTTGGTCAACAGTCATAATGCTTAATGCAGAATTAGTACTACTACTTTGAGGGACGTAACAGTTACTTGTACCTGCGCTGATGTTAGTACTTTTGGCGGTGTACAAAGTCAGCCCAAGATCTGAAGAACGAGAAGAGTTTATATTTTTGCTGTTTGTACCTCCGGAAACACCACCATCGGATGAAGCAAAATATATACCGGTTGCATCCCCCCACTCATTATTAAATGACTGAGTAGTTTTCCATATGCCATCATGGTCTAAAGTCATAGCATAAGATTTAAGATAACCGTTATGTCCAAGAAAACAATATACAGTACTCCAATTGGTCGAAGTATTATCAAAATAGATATTACCGGTAATAGCGGCGGCATTCGCAGCGTGGCTTACTCCGAATAGTAGGAGGATAGTTACAAAAATGGATTTTAAGATATTGTTTTTCATAAGTCTTATGTTGTTTTTTGTAGTTACGATGATGCTATAGAGGCTATAGAGGCTATAGATGTTATAGATGCTATAGTTGCTATAGGTTATATAGTTGTTTTTTCAGTTGTTCTATCTCTTGTTGCAGTTGGGTGATTTGCTGCTGCTGGTGGTTGATTGTTTGTTGCTGTTGGGTTATGGTTTGTTGCTGTTGTTGGATGATTTCTTTCTGTTGGTTTCGGTAGCCGAGTCGGGCTGCCGTCATCTGCTCTTTGATACCCCCTTCGCGTACAAACAAGTCTTCGCGTTGGCGGATAAAACTGTTCATCATTGCATCAATGCTATAAGCCAAGGTGAGTGCCATATTGGCTAACTGCTCGTCAGTGTGCTGCCGGTAGAAAGGTTGGTAGGTGTCGGGGTTGTGGTGGGCGTAGCAGTATTTATACAGTCGGTCGTATCGTTGGTCCCCTCGTTGGTAGTGGCAGAGGTGTCGTGTTCGGAGGTAGTCTTCGTAGTCTTCCAATAGTTCGCGGTTGCTGGCGCGTGCTACGTTGAGGAGTTTGAGTTCCAGTTCGCGCGAGGTAACTCCGTCGGATAGCCCCTCAACGATGTTCTGCTTGCAGGAGCGTGCTGCTTGTAGCATCTGGTCTATGGTTCGGTCGCCACGTTGTAGGAATCGCTGTACAAAAGCAAAAGTGAGGTCGTAGAGGATAAGCGATTTCTTGTAGAAGAGTAGGTTCTCCCAGTTGACCTGCTTGGGTAGGAAAGCGTATTGGTCAGTCTCGGAGTTGTAGGTGGCGGGCATGGTAGTGAATGTTTTTTAGTTGCAATAGAAGCTATAGAGGCTATAGAGGCTATAGAGGCTATAGCGGCTATAGTTGCAATAGTTGCTATCCCTTCTCTACGATTTGTTGTTCCTTTTTGCGCTTTGCGAGGCGGTATAGCCCGTATCCTGCGGCAAGGAAAAGCAGCGACCAAGCCTCGCCTACGGGAGACTCAGGGTCGCGGTTTATATCATCTTCGTAGCCAAAACCGTTATCAAAAATCCCTCGTTGTATATTCGTGATACTCGGCGCGCGGGAGGGGGAGTTGCTATATGGGGTGTTGCCTGTGGTGGAGGCGATGGGGGCGACTCCGTTCGCACCAACCATCGTCAATGCGGGGGAATAGGCAGCATAGCCGCTATATCCGCTAAAGTCTCTATAACCACTATAATTACTATAGTCACTATAATTATCATAGCCGCTATATACACTATATCCATTGCTATTATCTTCCTGCTGCT
>CAMFEN010000109.1 GCA_945949375.1 uncultured Bacteroidales bacterium
TGACGCCTTCGCACCATGATGTCCGGGTGCGAAGGCGTCCCCGCCTGCTGAAGAGAAGCATGGTGCGCAAGCGAACTCCCCCGCAACTCCCCACTACGAGACAGCAACCGCCAATTCCCTTTCCAAACCATCCCTGTCCCCACTATTCCTTGCTGCCGCAGATACAGCCCATAGTCAAAATCCCCTAATTGTCCGCCGCGTCGAATACAAGTGCGAACAGCCAGCGTGTCGCCAATCTGCAACCCCATCAACGCCTTCTTATCGCGCCTCGTATCCGTACTGTCAGGCATCATATAAAAATAGACCCTCCCCCGGGCGCATACCCATCCGGCGCTATCTTTACGATGCAATATATCCGCATCGCAGCGCACCGTCCGCTTGCATTCCCGAGGATAATCGCGCACCACAGCCACAAACACCTGCGTCGAATCCAAGTAGTCCGCCTCCGTGGCTTCCAGCAGGTTAATAGGCTTGCCCGTGTAGTAGCAGACCAATATCCCTACCACCAAAGGCACCAGCAGATAGACCATCGGATACCGCGCCATACTCCTCATAGTTCTTTCCTATGGCATCTATAGACCCTTTATCATCTTCACTGCCTTCTCAGGGTCTTTGGCGCCGAACACCGCGCTGCCGGCTACCAGCACATCGGCACCTGCCTCGTAGATCTCGGCGGCATTCTTCGTGTTCACACCCCCGTCCACCTCTATCAGTGTCTGCAGCCCACGCCGGTCTATCTCCTCGCGCACAAACCGTATCTTATCCAACGTCTCGGGGATAAACGACTGCCCGCCGAAGCCCGCATACACCGACATGAGCAACACCATATCCACTTGCCCTAAATACGGCAGCAGTCGCTTTGCATCAATATCGGGGTTGATAGTCAGGCAGGTGCGTACACCCTTGGCGCGGATGAGTTCAAGCGCGGGCATCGGGTCGTCCACTGCCTCTAAATGAAATCCCACACTCCATGCTCCTGCGTCGCAGAATCGCTCCACGTACTTCTCCGGATGAACAATCATCAAGTGAACATCCAGCGGCTTGCTGCAGTACGCCCGCATAGGCTTCATTAGAGGAAAACCAAAGGAGATGTTCGGTACAAACACGCCGTCCATCACATCTACATGCAACCAATCTGCCTCGCTGCGGTTGATCATCTCCATCTCGCTACGAAGATTCCCAAAATCTGCCGACAACACCGAAGGGGCTACTAATCGTTTCTTTTCCATCTTACTTGATACAGACTTACAATGTCTATTCCTGTGAAGAATAGGTGTAACTTTTGAATAATGGCTGCAAAGGTAAACCTTTTTTTTGACAAAAGCAAGATTCGTACGTCTTTTTTGACACTTTTCATAGAATTTACTGCTATTTTGTTATTCGCTATTACGGAATAGGCATATACGAAATTACTCAGATGCTATTGAGGCAAATAGTAACATTTCCCTCGTAAGCCACTTTCTTATACAAAAGAGACTGCCTAACAAGTTTTGTCAGACAGTCTCTTTTCGTTTATATCTGTGCGATGAGATTACTCCTCGTTCAGCGTTACACGGCGGAAGTCGGTAACTTGCACGTTGTTCTTCTTCAGCACGTCCTTCACCAACTCTTTGGTCTCGCTCATGATATACGCCTGCTCTACCAAAGTGTTCTCTTTCAGGAACTTACCGAGACGACCTTGTGCAATCATCTCCACCTTCTTCATGTTAATCTGCTGCTCTGCCTCTGCGGGAACGTTTGCACGAATCTCGCGTGCCTGTGCAGCCTGCTCTTCGGTGAGCCAACCCTTGGCGGTGTTGGAGTCGATATGCTCGTCGCTGTCTGCGTGAGCAGGGTTGATACCTGCCTTGCGCAGTGCATTCTCAACGGCTTTGTTAACCTCGTCTTGCTTGGTCTTCTCTACTGCCACTGCCAACTCTTTGTCCTTCACCTCTTGCGCTACATGGTCAGCATCCAGCGCGATAGGCGACATAGCAGCCACCTGCATCGAGATACCGTGAACAGTCTCTTGGTCAGCGTCTGCGTTTGCCACCGCTACCAGCGAAGACAGTTTATTGCCAAGGTGGTTGTAAGCATCTACCTTCGGAGCCTCCAAGAAAGCGTAGTCGCTGAGCTCCATCTTCTCGCCTGTTACACCCGAACGCTCGGTTACCAACTCAGCCACCGTCAGGTCGCCTACCTTGATAGCCTTCAACGCCTCCAAGTCAGCAGGCTTGTGGTTCATCGCTACGTCGAGAATCAGTTTCACCAATCCTACGAAGTCAGCGTTCTTTGCCACGAAGTCGGTCTCGCACTTCACGGCTACGATAGCACCAAACCCGTTCTCTGCCTTTGCCAATACGCAACCCTCCGATGCCTCGCGGTCGCTACGCTTGGCAGCAATAGCCTGACCACGCTTACGGAGCAGGTCCTTGGCTACCTCGAAGTCGCCGTTTGCCTCTTCCAGAGCCTTCTTGACGTCCATCATACCTGCGCCGGTGATGTCGCGCAGTTTCTTAATATCTGCTAATGAAACAGCCATAATGTTGTTTGTTATTATGTTAATTATTTAGTTAATGTTTGTGATAAATCCGATTAGCCGTCTCCTCTAACTTGCCTTCATGAATCAGTTCGTTAAAAAGAGCCGTCACATCGTCTATGGTTACTTGTTCGCGCTTGCGCGTATTGAAATGCGCCGTTGCTTTCTTGGTAAGCGATGCGATTTGCTTTTCAGACAAGTGATAATACACCACCGCTTCTGTATCGTACGCATTATCCAATGCCAAAGAGACCGTATCCCAATCCACATTGCAGATGTCAGCCCAGTCAACATTGAGATAGCGGTGACATTGGCTCAGCCCTGCATAGGGGTAACATAAGTACCACCCGTTTTCCAACGCGATGTATTTGCGCTTAGAAGCAAGGTCGCACAAATCGTAGTTGTTGCCGTACTGATACCGCATCTTAGGAGCAAAGAAACTCGGTTGCTCCTCTACGCAGAATAGAGGCTCGCCGGGGGTCTGCTCAAAGCATGTCGGAATGAAGTACTCTCCGCCTCGGAAGAATTTGTTTCCTGCCTCAGGAGCGGTCTGTCCCTCTTCCAAAGCCACACAAACCACTTTGTTTAGTAGTGTTGGGTCGTTGAACTTCACTATCTCTATATAGTCACCGGTTGGGTTTCCACCAATGATTCCCCCTGTATAACGGGCACAAGAAGTAAATAATGCAACTAATACAAGTAAATATAAAGGTATTTTATTCATAGTTTCACATCTTATCTTTATTTAGTGACACATATAACTTTCATTGTTTCACAATTTTATTCACCTCAATATTACCATTACTCCAGTATCTTTTAACAACATATACCCCAGCAGTCAAAATATTTAATGCATCTTCGTTCATCGCAGAGCTCAATAAGTATCCTATTACCCTAAAAAGCAAGAGGAGAAAAGATGCCCCTCCCCTTGCTATTATATAACAACGATGCACGAGAAAGCATACAATTTATATGTTCATGTTGCGGATTGCTCCACTCGGTCATCTCTCGTGTTGTGCTCGGTCAAGCCTGCTCCTCTGCTGCGGGAGCAGCCTCTACGGGTGCCTCAGCAGGCTTCTCTGCTTTGTCTGCAGCAGCCTTGCGAACGCGCTGGCGACGCTCCTTGGGAGCAGGTGCCTCGGTGTTTGCCTGTGCTTGTGCGGCTTCCTCGTCAGCCTTCTCTACCTTGCGCTCCTCTAAGCCCTCGCGGATAGCACCGCATACAGCACTCAGAATCACATCAATAGAGTTTGTTGCGTCATCGTTGGCAGGGATAACGAAGTCAATGTTGTTGGGGTTCGAGTTGGTATCTACAATACCGAATACGGGAATACCCAAACGATTAGCCTCAGCCACCGCGATATGCTCTTTCATCACATCAACTACGAACACTGCGCTCGGCAGACGGGTCATGTCAGCGATAGAACCAAGGTTCTTCTCCAGCTTCTCGCGTTGACGGGTGATTTGCAGTTTCTCGCGCTTCGAGATGTTATCGAAAGTGCCGTCGGTGGACATCTTGTCGATGGTTGCCATCTTCTTCACAGCCTTGCGGATAGTGGGGAAGTTGGTCAGCATACCGCCTGCCCAACGCTCCGTGATATAAGGCATGTTCACCTCTTGTGCGTGAGTGGCTACTACGTCTTGTGCTTGTTTCTTCGTACCTACAAACAGCACCTTGCGGCCGGACTTAGCCAAGTTTTTCAGCGCCTCTGCTGCCTCGTCAATCTTAACGGCAGTCTTGTTCAGGTCAATGATGTGGATACCGTTGCGCTCCATATATATATAAGGAGCCATAGCGGGATTCCATTTGCGTTTCAGGTGACCAAAGTGGCAACCTGCTTCGAGAAGTTGATCAAAATTAGTTCTCATTTCTGTAAGTTTTTAATGTTTTGTTTTATTTGTTTTATCTCCCTGCTTCCGCGCCTGCCATACATCAAAGGAACCGCTACTTTCCATAGAATTTTTAGTTTTTCTATACCACCGTAACCTCCCCCTGACAAGCGAGAACTGCTTTTAGGCAACGCAAAAGAATCGTGCAGTAGGTCCCGAGAGACATCTGCACGATTTGGAGTTGTTTGTATTAACGCTTGCTGAACTGGAAGTGCTTGCGTGCTTTGGGTTGACCCGGTTTCTTACGCTCTACCTCACGAGCATCACGAGTCATAAAGCCTTCTGCCTTCAACGCAGCCTTGTCCTCAGGGTTAATTTTCACCAGCGCACGAGCGATTGCCAAACGCAATGCCTCTGCCTGACCCTTGAAACCACCACCATCGAGGTTCACCTTGATATCGTACTTCTCGGCTACCTCCAACTTGTTCAGCGGTTGCAGCACAATGTAACGAAGAATAGAAGAAGGGAAATAGGTTTCGATATCACGACCGTTAATCGTTATCTTACCAGCACCTTCACTAACGTAAACGCGGGCTACTGCCGATTTACGACAACCTATTGCATTATTTACTTCCATTGCCGCAAAGGCAACTTATGTAGAAATTGCTGTCAT
>CAMFEN010000110.1 GCA_945949375.1 uncultured Bacteroidales bacterium
TGATAGCGAACTCAGCGGTGAGGGTGGTGTCGCCTGTGAGGGTGAAGGTGTAGGTAGCATCCTTTGTCCCGTCTGACCATTGTACGAAGTGGTAACCTACCTCAGGGGTAGCGGTGAGGGTAACCTTGGTGCCGTAGTCGTAGGTGCCGCTTGTGGTGCCGGTAACAGAGCCATTCACAGCCTCGCCTATAGTTACCGTGTGTTGGTTGATAGCGAACTCAGCGGTGAGGATGGTGTCGCTTGTGAGGGTGAAAGTGTACGTTGCATCCGTTGCGCCGTTGGACCATTTTACAAAGTGGTAGTGCTCTGCGGGAGTTGCTGTGAGGGTTATCACTTTGCCATAGTCAAATGTACCGCTTTCGCCGGAAACAGAACCATTCACAGTCTCGCCGATAGTTACCGTGTGTTTGTCTATCAGATTAACTATTATCGTTGCGGTGGAATCAGCGAAGAAGTAGCCCATCGGGAGGAGGCTATCGGCTACGGTGTAGGTTGCCTTATGACTCACAAGGTCTAATACCCAATTCTCGGCAAGGTTGTCGAAGGTATGCTTGGTATTGCCTTTGGTATCTACGGCAGTCAGCGTGAGGGTATCCAATGCTGTGCGGACTGCTTCCTCGGTCAGGACATCAAAGAAAAGCGAATCCTTCAGGGGATATACCTCTTGCGATACAAGGATATTATCCAAAGAGATATAAAAGGGACTGCTACTGATATATCCCTTTATGCCCAATGCGTATGCTTTGGTTTCCGCTACTTGGAAGGTGTCGGTGAGCAATTGGTAATCGCCATTGGTCAACCCTGTTTTGGATATAAGAGTGGTATTCATAGCATCTTTGTTGAAAGCATTGCCTAAAGCCGCAGTGATATTTGCATTGGTAGTAGTAGAAGAATTTTGCCGTGCGTATAGCGATAGCGCATAGTTCTCGCCTGCTTCCAAAGCAAGGGCTTGGAAGAGCCAATCGGTATTGCTACGATAGAGCGTAGCATTCCACTTGTCCGCGTAGGGAGTGCGGTTATAGTCCTCTTTGGTAGAATTGGCAAGCCAAGATTTAGTACCTCTTTCGCTTTGCTGCAACCAACCGGCGACATTCTTTTGGTCGGTATTGCCCTCCTCGAAGCCTTCAAAGTACGGGATAGATTTTACAACAATAGCGGTATTGCCTATGGTAACAGCTTCGTCGGGCATGATAAAACGATTGGCATCAATCCATTTTACATCGATATTCGTAGTGTAAGTTACCAATGCGTAGTTCTCATCCATGGTAGGGGATAAGTTTACCGTATCGCCCATACCTGCTTGTGCAGGGATTGCCTCGATGGTAGCGTGCGTGCCATTGCAGGTGATGGCATGGTCGTATTTCAGATGGGCATTCACTACGATACTATCACCCCAGCAAACTACTTGGTTGGTATTGATAATCTTGCCTTTGTTGATGGAAAGCCATAGTATCGGGTGCTCGGGATATGTCGCCGAAACGGTGATGGTGTCGCCAAAGAGGACGTCCGAAGTCTTGCTGAGCGTGATGCTATCGCCTAACGCAGGAGCAACGGAAACTTTGATAGTCTCGTTGAATTTAGTACTTTCCCATACTTGGCAAGACATATTGCGGAACCATGGACCAAAGTAACCAGTCCACCAGCATTGGTCTTTGCCTTTCAAGACATAGCGCAGTTGGGTGGTGTTAGCGGGAATGCTAAAAATATCGCTTACAAGGGTTGTTTCCACTGTACCAAATTTACCCGTGCGATTGAGGAAAGTGTTGGTAGCGAGGACTTTACCCTCGGCATCTAAGCACTCTACATACATTTTGGCAGAACCATCCCGATTACCTGTTGCCCATCCTACTTTGTATTCGGTGGCAGCATAGAGGAAGAGGGTGTTGGCGGCGATAGGCGTGTAGCCTTTCGCAGCAAGGTCAATGGTCTGCGAGATGGTGCCTTCTGTATTACTTGTCTTAAACCATCCTTCGCTGCATGTTGGAATACACTCGTTAATAGAACTACTTGTCGTCCAGCCGGTGCAGTTAGTGGCAGCGGGCGGGATGTTGGTAAGGAGTTCCTCACCGTATTGTATTTTTGCAAAATGGGCAGTGAGTTCGCAGTTTTGTTTAAGGGTGAAGACATAGGGCGTTGTCCGTGAGCCGTCGGACCACTCTACGAAATAGTATCCCTCATTGGGGATGGCGGTGAGGGTTACCTCCGTGCCGTAGGCGAAGGTGGTCGCTGTGGTGTCTTTGCCGTCCACTGCCACCTTGACGCTACCATTCTCTGCCTCGCCGATAGTAATCGTGTGTTGGTTGATAGCAAACTCGGCAGTCAGCGTGGTGTCGCTTGTGAGGGTGAAGGGATACGTTGCATCCGTTGCGCCGTTGGACCACTGTACAAAGTGGTAGTGCTCTGCGGGAGTAGCGGTGAGGGTAACCTTGGTGCCGTAGTCGTAGGTGCCGCTTGTGGTGTCTTTGCCATTCACTGCCACCTTGACGCTACCATTCTCTGCATCGCTGATGGTAAGCGTGTATTGGTTGATAGCCAAATCAACGGTTATCGTCGCGGTGGGTTCAGCGAAGAAATAACCCATCGGGAGGAGGCTATTGGCTACGGTGTAGGTTGCCTTTTTGTTTTCGAGGTCTAATACCCAATTCTCGGCGAGGTTGGTGATAGCGCATTTAGTGTTGCCTTTGCTGTCTTGCGCTGTCAGCGAGAGGGTTGCTAATGCCGTGCGGGCAGCATCCTCGGTAAAACCATCTACGCCAACGGGTGTTGCGACAGATGCCGGATATACCTCTTGCGACACGAGGATATTGTCCAATGCAAGAGCCCAAGATTTCATATTAATGCAACCTCTTATTCCCAATGCATAGACTTTGCTTTCTGATACTTGGAAGGTGTCGGTCAGTTGTTGATATTCACTATTCACTCCTGTTTCGGCGATGAGCGTGTCTGACATTGCCTCTTTGTCGAATGCAGTGCCCAATACGGCTGCAATAGTCGCATTAGCAATATCCAAATAGGTTTGTCGCGCGTACAGCGAAAGCGCATACGTCTCACTTGCTTCTAACGTCAATGCTTGGAATAGCCAAGTCGTATTTCCTTTAGAAAGTGTTGCATTCCAACTGCCGTCATATGGACTGCGATTATCGCTTGTACCCGTGTTGTTTGCACTCCAATTACAATTGCCTTCCTCGTATTGCAGCAACCAACCGGCTACTTTATAGTCTTGCTTGTTACCATTCTCAAAGCCTTCGAAGTAAGGAACTGATTTAAGCGACATCAACTCTGCACTGATGATGATATTTTCACCCATGCAGACTACTTGGTTGCCATTGATAATCCTTCCTTCGTTGACAGCCAACCCAATAACAGGGTGTTGAGGGTAGGTCGGGGTAACGGTGATGGTATCACCATAGCGGAAATCCGAAGTCTTGCTAAGTGTGAGGCTATCACCTAATGTTTCCGCTACGGATACGTTGATAGATGCGCCAACCTTCGTGTGGTCAAACACTTTGCACGACATATTGCGGAACCATGGACCAAAATATCCGATCCAATTACATTGGTCTTGACCCTGTAGCACATAGCGAACTTGTGTGGTGTTATCAGGAATAGTAAACATATCCTCCACGAGGGTAATATCTACTGTACCAAAACTGCCTTCGCGGTTGAGTACATAGTTTGTGGAAAGGATATTTCCCTCGGCATCCAAGAAATCAACATACACTTTTGCAATACCACTGGCGCGTATAGAAGCAGTGTATTGGCAACAACATGTGTGGTGTAGCCTTTCGCAGCAAGGTCAATGGTCTGCGAGATGGTGCCTTCTGTGTAACAGGTCTTAAACCATCCTTCGTCGCATGTTGGAATACACTCGCTATCAGAACTACTTGTCGTCCAGCCGGTGAAGTCTGTGGCAGCGGGCGGGATGTTGGTAAGGAGTTCCTCGCCGTACTGCGGGGTACTCTGCGCCTGTACCGTTGGCGCAATGCCTATCATAGTCAATAAGACCAATAGGCTTGAAAAGAAAATCTTTTTCATTATTTATTTAATTTTGGTTGATAAATGCTATAGTTGTTATAAATGCTATAGTTGATTATTTAGTTGGCGAGTCGCCTGCGGGAGTTTACAATTTAACCATTTTACAATTTTACAATTAGCAGGCGGGATAAAAACAGCGCAGGCGACACCTCCTCGAAAGGAAGTGCCGCCTGTATCATCAAGCCACAAGCGCTTTGCGCTCAAACCAATAATTGCCAAAGAAACTACTACCGCTACCGCACCGACTACCCGACTTGCTACGATGCCAACTACCGCAACCGCTATCGCGCTGGCTACCAAGCCACGCAGATATACATAGATATAGGACTGTTAACATACGATAATTGGCGGAAGGCTCTTTATTTGAAATTCGGTGCAAAATTACTACTTTTATTTTGAATATGCAAAAAAATTTTAGGAATTATACTAATTTTTTGCATTTTCCCTCCAAATGGTATATGTATAATGTCCGGGTACGCAGGCGTCCCCGCCTGCTTAAGTAGAAATAGAGAATAAACGAACTCCCTTTACCCTTATTGAGCGCAAGGGCACTCTTCATCATCCGAGCGCCACATCCAGAATCATCATCAGCACGAAGCCTGCTGTGAAGCCGATGGTGGGGATGTTGCTATGCGGCTCGGCTTGGCTCTCGGGGATGAGTTCCTCCACCACCACATACATCATCGCGCCGGCAGCAAACGCCAGCAGATAGGGTAAGGCAGGTGCGATATGCGCAAAGAGCAGGATGGTGATTATGCCCGCCACGGGCTCCACCACGCCCGAAAGAGCCCCTATCCCAAACGCCTTCCAGCGGCGCATACCCTCCGCCCGCAAGGGCATCGAGAGGATAGCCCCCTCAGGCACATTCTGAATAGCCATGCCTATCGAGAGCGCCAACGCGGCAGACAACCCAATGCCGCTACCTGCCTCCAGCATACCCGCAAGGATAACCCCCCCCGCCATACCCTCGGGGATGTTGTGGAG
>CAMFEN010000111.1 GCA_945949375.1 uncultured Bacteroidales bacterium
TACTCTCCTATCCGCTCCCTCTCGGGTGGTATCAGCATCACTTTCTAAGTAACCTAATAAAATGTTGAATAATATGAAAAGAAAATATATTAGTTGCCTCATCGCCTGCTGTATGGCGTTTGCCGGCTGCGAAGATATGATGAATACGCAGCCTGAGGGTGCGAACAAAACCGATGCCCTCAAAGAGGATGCTTATTCCAAAATTCCCGAGAATGCAGCGGCAGATATTAGTGCTATCTACGCCATTATGATTCAGGAGTTTGCGGGACTGGGTGATTACGGATATAGTCGCCATAACGATTTCGGATTGGCTTCCTGCCTGATGATGATTGAGGCAGAAGGACAAGACTGGGTGGGTCCGAATATCGGTTACAACTGGTTCGGTTATTCCGACTTTGCGAACCACTCTACTACTTCGTATGGTGCTTTGCAGGTTTGGAATACGTTCTACAAGATTATCTACGCTTGCAACACGGTTATCAGTTCTATCCCTGCTGACGCAGAGGATGCTACTTTGCTTTCCAACCGTGGTCAGGCGTTGGCGTTACGTGCTTATTGCTACACCACCTTGGCACAGTTGTATCAATTTACATGCAGCAACGAAGCCAACCTGCAGAAGCCTTGCGTCCCCATCGTGCGTGATGGTATGACGGCTGATGAACTGACCAATAACCCCCGCCAAACAGTGGAGGCTGTGTATAAGTTCATCATGGAAGATCTTGACGAGGCGATCGCTGACTTGGATGGCTACAATCGTGCCGACAAAGGTATGGTGGACCAAGCGGTGGCTTATGGCTTCCGTGCGCGTGTGAACCTCTTGCTCAACAACGGACAGGCTGCGGCGGATGATGCAGCCAAGGCGATTGCACTATCGGGAGCGCAACCTTATACACGCGCCGAAGTGTCGCAACCTACGTTCTGCTCCGCAACCGCTAACTCCGTCATTTGGGCGAATATCATTGTGGAGAGCAACGATATTGTACAATCCGGTATCGTCAACTGGCCCAGCCATATGTCGTCTTTGTTCACCGACGGTTACACGGGTGTAGGGGCATATCGTAGAATCGCCAGTGCGCTCTACGACCAGATTCCTGCTACCGATGTGCGCCATGGATGGTGGCTCGACGAGAACCTCTCCTCACCCTTGCTGGAGAATAACAACTATAGCGTATGGAAAGAAGTGGCGGAGAGCGACCCCTCTTTGCAGTATGTGAATGTGAAGTTTGGTGTTGCCGGCGATAATATGCAAACCCTGACTGCGGCTGCCGATTGGATCTTGATGCGCTACGAGGAGATGCTCTTCGTCCAAGCAGAAGGCTTGGCTATGGCTGGCAAAGAAGGCGAGGCAAAAGCACTCTTGGAGAACTTCGTTCAGCAGAACCGCGACCCGAAATATACCTGCACGGGCGATGTGCGCGAGGCTATCTGGTTGCAGCGTCGTATAGAGTTGTGGGGTGAAGGTTTTGCGTTCTTCGACCTGCAACGCTTGGAGAAACCGACTGTACGCACCAATAGCAGCAACTGGCCAGCAGCGTGGGTAGTGGATGTTCCGGCTAACCATTCGGCACGACTCTGGGTAATCCCACAGAAGGAAATAGAAGCCAACGATGGTATCAGCGAGCAAGATAACAACCCGTTTGTAAGTCCACTGTAATTGTCTAATGAATAAAAAGTCAAACTATTATGAAAACAAGATATGTAATTTGTGCGGCAGTGGCATCCCTTGGGTTGCTCTTCTCTGCTTGCCAGCCTGAAGAAGTGTTGCGTGAGCCGTCGCCTGTTGACGACAACCAAGTGCAAGCATTCATCTTTAACAATACAGGCGATATCACTATGATGCCTGCTGGCGGCGACTCTGTGTATGTAACATGGTCAGGTGGTACTTTTGTCAGTGCAGAACCTGTGTTCCCAATAGTAATTGGACGCAATGTAAAAACCGAGGCTGTCTCTTTTGACTTGGAGGTATTTTTCAAGGATTCGGAATTTGTGGTAAACCCCAAAGTTTCTTTTGCCGAAGGGGAAGATGTGGATACACTTTGGGTAACTTCGTTGTTGGACTATGGTCAGTCATCTACATTCTCTGTTCAGATTCCGAAAGAGTGTGAGTATTCTTATGCACCTCAAAGTGTAACCGTTGCGGTTTCTGCGGACTACACTTGGGTACCTATGGGAACGGTAACGATGAGTTCACAATGGGAAGGTGCTATGGGAGTAGTGCCCATTGAGAAAGCCAAAGAGTTTATGGCAGAGGACGGCTCCATGCTCTTCCGATTGAAGAGTCCGTATTATATCCTCGCTCCGGAATACTGCACAGTGCCTGGCTTACATCTCATGTTCTACCTTAATGCAGATTATAGTGCAAAGGGACTCACCGCCGTATGGAATAAGGTGGAAAATACCGGCTACGATTGGATATATTGGTCAGAAGAGTATGTAGGGGTTTACGAGTTTTTCGAAAGTGATGGAAATGAGTATAGCCTTACTGCCTTCTGGACTGATGGAAGTGGTTTGTCTTTGGATTGGCTTGCAACCGAATCGTGGGTATGGGATAATGGCTACCCTGGTAAATAAAGGTTAAACGTTAAAAATTTATGAAATTTATGAGACGTTCAATAATTAGTTTAGCATTGGCAGCCGGTATATTGTTGTTGCCTGCCTGCCAAGACCAATTTTATGACACTACATTGAGCGATAGCCAGCTGACTGAGCGTGAAACTCTGACACAAGGAACGGCATTCGCATGGGCATCACCTGATGTAGATGGCGTGTTCGCTATATCGTGCTCCTTTGCATCTGACGGCGTGTTGCTTGTTACTGATTCCGTTACAGGACAAGTGTCGCGCAGTGGTGATGGTTTCGTTTTTGACCTCTGTTTCCTAACAGATTCTGCTGTGTTGACAGATGGAAAGTACATTACGAGTGATAGCCTTGCGTCAATGACTATGTTCAATAGCAGCGCACAAGTGGTGATCCTGCATGATAATATCGCAACGACTCTTGCTCTCCAAAGTGTTGAGGCTGATGTAAAGCATGAAGGTGACCAAGTGGTGATAGACATTAATGCCGTTGCGGTTACTGGCGCATCCGTGCATGCCACTTTCCATGCACCGCTTGAGGTAAAAGACGAAAGTGTTTTGGTGGACGCATCTGCTATTGTTGTTGGAGATGTTTTCGGTGCCGGAACGAGTGTGGGAGTAGTATGCTCTTTGCTTTCTGAAGGAGTGGTTGCCACATACGACGAAGATGCAGATGAGACGATCTACGGCGGAAATGGTTTGGCATTTGACTTGTTCCTCTTCTCTCCTGACACTACTACACTGGCTGACGGAACTTATCTGCTTGATGTTACCGGTGATCCAAACACGATTTATCCGTCTTGGACTCAGGTTTCACTGTTGCAGAACGGTGTGCAAACAGTGCTCTCTTTGGCCGATATGAGAGTTGATGTGAAGAATGAGGGAGAACAGTTCCTCATCAATATAGAGGCTCTCACGGATGCCGGTGCAACTGTTACTGCGACATTCCACGCACCAATGCCTGTCTATGTAGTAGAATAAAGATAGTGCCACACGTAACTAAAAAAGGGACCGAAGTCATTTCGATCCCTTCTTTTATGTTTTGTTTCTCAGAACAAATAAGTCTTGGTTTTTGGTTTCTATGGTGCTGCCCGTAGACCGCACCTCCTTGGTTCTGGGTTCCTACTTATACCACGAAGCGTACATGGCGTAGTTGTGGGCGATTTTGCGGTTGATTTCGTTGGTCTGCTCGGGGTCTGCTTTCTTGATGAACTTCGCCGGCACCCCTCCCCAGACCTCGTAGGCGCCAATTTTTGTGCCTTTGAGAACTAATGCACCTGCCGCTACGATAGCACCTTCGCCCACCTCCACATCGTCTAATAGGGTGGAGCCCATGCCGATGAGTGCGTAGTCGCGGATATGGGCACCGTGGATGGTTACATTGTGCCCTACGGAGACATAGTCGCCTATCTCAATGGTGGACTTTTGATAGAGCGTGTGGAGCACAGAGCCATCTTGGATATTGCAGTGTTTGCCAATGGTTATGGTGTTGACATCCCCACGGAGCACGGCGTTAAACCAAAGTGTGGTGCCTTCGTCGATAGAGACATCGCCCACTACGGTAGCGTTCTCCATCATGATAACATCGTTCGCAATACGGGGAGTAAGCACCTCTCCATTGCGGTTGATAGTCTTGATAAGTGCCATAGTCAAAAATTACAATTAACAATTAATAATTAACATGCATTGTTGCTAACAAAGTGAGAGCGCATTGTGTGCCTACTATTCAGAGCACAAGCATGTTAATTGTTAATTGTTAATTTAGAAATTATCTTGCGTTGATAATAGCGAGGAACTTCTCTGCCACGAGGGCTGCGCCACCAATCAGTCCGCCGTCCACGTCGGGGTTGGCAAAGAGTTCTGCTGCGTTCTTTTCGTTGCAGGAGCCTCCGTAGAGGATGGTGGTGTCGTCTGCCACTTGTGCGCCGTATTTCTCAGCTACGAGGGAGCGGATATAGGCGTGAATCTCCTGTGCCTGTGCGGGGGTGGCGGTCAAGCCGGTGCCGATAGCCCATACGGGTTCGTAGGCAAGGGTGATATGGCTCCATTCCTCAGCAGTGAGGTTGAATACAGAGCCTTCCAGTTGTGCTTTCACTACCTCGTTTTGCTTGTCTGCCTCGCGCTCCTCTTTCACCTCGCCAATGCAGAAGATAACCTCCAAGCCGTTTGCCAGTGCGAGTTGCACCTTCTCGCGGAGGATGGCATAGTCTTCGTGGTAGTACGCACGACGCTCGGAGTGTCCGAGGATGCAGTAAGTTGCGCCGGTGGATTTCACCATAGCGGCACTGACCTCACCCGTGTAGGCACCTTTGTCCTTGTCGGCGCAGTTCTCCGCTGCCACCTTGATGGGAGAGTCTTTCAGCAGCTCTGCCACCGTTGCGA
>CAMFEN010000112.1 GCA_945949375.1 uncultured Bacteroidales bacterium
GTAATATAATGTAACATAATTATAAAAATTTAGTTAAAAAATAACGAAGTATTGAAATTTACCGATGACATAATTATTCCGATATTATGGCTTTTTAGGTGTAATTCCTAAGGCTCTCTTCCAATTGCAATGCGTTCTGAGTTTAACGGTTCATGTGAGCTATTATTTATAATCCGTTCACAAGATATGAGTTTTTCTTCTACAAGGAAAGGGTTCTGATTGTGCTACTATATCCAAAGGTATATACACGAAAAAGCGCAGACTTTTGTAGTTTGCTTATATTCGGTCTCTAAGGATTAAACTCGACTACCTAAATTCCCAAATATATCTACGGAAAAGCCCACGCTAACGCATGAGCACTTTGGCTTTTCCTTGGGAATTTTAGTTTCTACAAAAGTGTCGAGTTTTTATAGAGACCAAGTATTAAGCTAAATGCTTTATTATTATATGTTTTGAACCGTTGCCCGCTAGCGGGTCAGTTCGGGGATTTATTCTCTTAGTTCATAGGCAATTATGTTTTCATACATTGTTATCTATTCTTGCTAATAACTTAAGTCCCTTAGGAGTGAGGTAATACGCTTGACTTCTGCTGGAATTTGAATCCGGGTACAATTTTGCTATATAAGCACCGGCAATAGCAGGCTTAATATAACTATCCCGAAAGTTTCCCCGATGCTTTAACCCCAATGAACTCATAATCTCATCGCGCGTTTTGGTATCACCACGAAGTACTACTACGAGTCTTTTTACATGGTCGGTTACATGGTCGGTTACATGGTCGGTTACATGGTCGGTTTCTTGTACATTGTCTTTGTTTGTCGGTCGCCAAAGGATGGTTAAGAAATCTTCTTCTTGAATAAACTCAGGCGTGCGCAAACCCGCATTTTTACATCGTTCGATAATATCCGTAGTACCGGTGCCCATTTGCTCAATATAGCCGGCTAAATACACGGGATTAGCAAGAACCGGATTCACAGGACGAGAACGATGAACTCCACTAAGATTCTCAATGGTCATTCCATGTGGAAGCCTGCCCGGGTTCCAAACCTCTAACCTATCACGGAACAACATCACTTGCACGCTACCATTGTCCGTATAATCACGGTGAACAACTGCATTCACAATTGCTTCCCTTACCGCCTGCGCGGGTAGTTCGGGAGTAACATTCACTTGCGCCGAATGAATACGCTCCCCTACACGCTGGTCAATACGAGACATAACAAAGGCAGCAGCCATATCTACTTGTTCAAATACGGTGCCGCCGTATATCTGCAAGGATGCCATCGGTTTCTCCACTTTGGTACCATAGAACTGAGCACACTTGATAGTCGCTGTGGCAAACCACTTTTGCGGGTCTATGGCAAAAAGGAGTAAGGCAGCATTCTTTACCTTTCCATCTTCTGTGATTACATGGAGACTACTCAGAATTTGCAAAATATTGCTTTCGGAATAGGACAGAGGGAACTGTCTCACTTCACGCGCAACACCTACGAACCAACGGATTTTTTCCTTATCCAAGTCCTCAATGCTCGCGCTCAGATTGACGGAAGCGTCAAAGGGACCTTGTCGAAGCAACTGATGAGATACCATGTACTCCACCAAAGAGGCATAAACTCCACTTTGCAGTTCCTCATACGTATTGAATACATTACGGATAACATCGTGGTCTATCTTGCGTTTGAAAGCATCTTCTTTCTCTTCTCTTGAAGAAACAGATTTAATGAATGCTATCCGATAAGCATGGTTGGTAGTGGCTGTGTCGTACTCTCTTTCGGTTGGAGATATGCCTTCCTCGTCTTGATAACCATATTGCTTACCTATCAACAGAAGATAAATCTCAGACTTTGCTGCCTGCTCAAGATATGCTATTTGTGCAGATTTGTCTTGTGCCGGTAGTTCCTCAAACAAGAAAGGCTCGAAGTAAATAGACAAAAGCACATCCTGCCGAATATAGTCGGCAATCAGCTTGCGTTCGTTCTGAAATTCTCCTTGAACGCTGCTGATAAATATCTTTTGTCTCTCCATTCTAATTTGCTATGGTTGATTCTAAAGAGCGTGCAAAATTACTAAAAAAAAATTGTATGTGCAAATTCTCAACCTATAAAAATTTAATTTTCTAAACTTTTATGCCTGTGGGGGTAGATTTGCGGGCAAGGGGGACTTGGGTCGCTGTTGGTTAGCAGGGAGATGGCAGATGGGAGTAAATAACGGGTGTGTAAGGTGTTGGGAAGATGGCGGTGAACACTGAGAGAACACTGAGAGACGATTGAGAGACAAGAGAACGGTCAACCTCCATTTTTGGGGCTGACTTATCAAATAGCGGAAGAATAATTACAGTACCCCGCTGATGGAGATGGGGGAAGTGGAGCGTTGGGGGAACTTTGCACACCCGATGTAGAGGGTATCGAAAGCGTCTGTGCCGTCGGTGCGGTGCTGGAGCAGGTCTTCCTCGGTCTCGGCGAGTTTCTCCCCACCCTTGTCCTTGCGGAAGCCGTTTCTGCCGCGGCTGACCCCTGCGGTCTGCAAGGCGAGGATTAGGTCTTCGTTGTTCTGCCGATTGAGAAACGGCATGAGTTTCCGGCGACCGGCGAAGGCTTCGTTGATTTCAAGGTACTTCTCGTGGTGCTTCATCGGGTTTCCGATATAGACATCTTGCACCCGCCAGCCGTGTCGCTCGAACTCGTGGATGACGACCCATCGGAAGTCCTGTTCATTGACGGCGTAGTTAGAGCCGAGGGCGGTGGTGTCGTAGTAGAAGATGACCGTCTTGTTCTGATGGTCTTGGTAGTAGGTGCAAAAGTCCGCAATGAGCGCGGGGATTTTGCGCTCGAACTTGGTGTAGAAAGACTTGATGACATTGAGGCGTTTCCCCACGGGCTGCCCTGCTTGTCGCCCAGTTGCAGGCCAAGGTCCGTTGTACACTTGCCCTGCGACTATCCAGTTGATATTGGCGTTGTAGTCCATGCCGATACAGATAGGCGCGGAAGGGATGACATCTGCGTCTTGTGCAGCGGTATTGAGCGGCTGCTGTTGTGCGGTCGGGTCGGCTATCGCGTTCGGCAACAAGGTCGCACCGACTGACGGCTCGCCGTCAGTAAAGCGACTTGTGCCTCCGCTCTCCCCGCCACAAACACTTTGTTGGTTTGTGTCGGGGACCCCAAACATTTCGTGCCACATCTTATCGAGGTAGGCGAAGTTGGAAGCGTCGTAGAAATGGGCTTCGCGCATGGAGGAGTAGAAGCCATCCTTGGCAATGCCGATACGCTGGCAGAGGATGGAGGTCTGAAAAGTAAGGGGCGTGAGGTCGCGCTTCATCTGTTTGATGTAGGTCTCGCCGAGGAGTTGCAGGTTCTCGATGGAGGAGTATTCCTTGTAATAGACGGCGACCGAGCGCATTTGGTTGAGTTGTCGGTCGAGGTGGCGGAGGTGCTTGCGGAGATAGTCCGGCGGCGTGTTGCCGGCTTCGCGGTCGGACTTGATACGCTGTTTGATACGCCAAATCTCGCAGACCGTGGCTTCGATGGCGGCGATGAGTTCCCTATCCATCTTGTCCTCGTAGTGCAAGAACCAAGAGCCTTTCTTGGTTTGCGGCATATCGGACAAGATGAGGATAGAGTGGTTGAAAGAGTGCTTGCCGAAATAGGACTTGATACCGCCGTTGGCGGGGAGTGTCTCGTCTTTGAGACGCTCGTAGTCGATGAACTTGGCTTCGTCTATCAAGAGCCAAGAGAGGGTGAGTGAGTTAGACGAGCCCGGGCGGTCTTGTGAGATGATGATGGCGCGGCTGCCGTTGTAGAAGGAGATGACATGTTCGTAGTCGGTGGGCTCGATGATGGCGGAGTGGAAGCCCTTGGGCGGTTTCCTGCCGACCACATAATGCACGCCGTTGAGGAAGCCCCATCGTTTCCACGCGGCGAGCAGTCCGGGGATAGTGTTGGTCAAGCCGTGCTTGAAGGTGGGGACGACAATGCCGCCGGTGCTGCCCGGCATACGCTGCATGTTGCGCAAGACGAAAGGCGAGGCGATGCTGTCCGTCTTGCCTGTACGGCGACCTGCCACGATGACGGTGGGTATGTAAGGTGTTGGTCAGAATGCGGTAAACACTGAGAGAACACTGAGAGAAGACTGAGAGAAGACTGAGAGAAGTACGAGGGTGAAAGGGCAGCAGTATATTACGATTTCGGGCGCGTGTGGACGCGCCCGAAAGGGTTACTTCACTTTTGCGTACTCTTGGTTCCAGACGTAGCGGTAGAAGGTCTTGTACTTGGTCTGCTGGCTGAACGCGAGCATGTCGGTTGTGTACCGCTCTGGGTCTAACATACGTGCGCGGGTGGCTTGGCAGACCGTTGCGAACAGTTGTCGGTAGTTCTTTTCCGCCTCGGTGAGCGGCGTGGAGCGCTCCGAACGTACTTGCGTGAACTTGAGGTCGCTACGCTTGCGGTAGCAGTAAGTGGTACGATAGTTCTTGCTGATTTTGCCCGAAAGGTGATGTATCGGGTCTTGATAGATTACTTTTGCCATAGATTTAATTATGAATTATGAATTATGAGAAGACCCCCTAAATCCCCCTTAAAGGGGGACTTTGTTAGGACTTTTTGAGTTCTTGTGCGAGGAGGTAGCCTCGTAGGGTTTTGTACTTGGACTGCTTAGCGAAAGCGTCCATAGCGGCTTGGAGTTCCTGCTCGGAGAGTGCTGCAATCTTCGCCACGGCGGCGGTCATCTTGCTCTGCTGCGCGGATTGTGCGGTAGAGGGTGCGCCCGTGTAGGGGTTGCAGATCTGCGAAGTGAACTTGGTGCCGTACATCTCCTTGAAGATGATCTGCGAGTGCTTGCAGACCTTTCCGCGGAACTGCTGGAAAGGGGCTTCGAGTTTGATTTTAGACATAGATTAATTTGACAATTTGACAATTTACGATTTGACAATTAACATGGAATTAGCGTGTGAGACT
>CAMFEN010000113.1 GCA_945949375.1 uncultured Bacteroidales bacterium
GTCATCAGGTTGTTAATCAGAGAGGCAACCTTCTGCTCGTGTTGCAGCGTGTGTTCGAAAGCTGCCAGCGGCGAAGACCACTCGGTATCCACAGCCTCAATGGCTTTCAGCACCACGCGACCGCCGCGGCTCTGCAGGTAGTTGAAGAAAATCATTGCGTGGTCCTGCTCCTCCTTAAATTGGATGGCAAACCAGTTCGCAATACCGGGATAGCCTGCGTCTTGGCAGTAAGCAGACATACTCAGATACAAGTAAGCCGACCACATCTCGGCATTGATTTGGGCGTTGATAGCGTCCTCTAAACGTTTTGAAATCATAATGTTAGTTTTTTAGGTTTGTTTATTGAATGAATTTATTGTCCGAATTAAAGCTCAATGGCTGAAATTTGCGGCAAAATTACAATTTTTTTTCCAATATCACAAAAAAAAACGCTAAAAAAGCACTAATCTATCGATTTTTTTTGCCTGTTCTTGGGTGTTCGTCTCTTGACATATGCTAATGCGAAAGTGCCTCTTACTGCTTGCGTCTTGGAAAGAGTTTGCGTATGCGGGTGAGGGGATTAGTCAGGGAGCCGCCGGCTACGACGAGGGTTACGGCGAGGACAATCAGCAGCAACCCGATGCAGTCGCGCAGCGTGAGTTGCTCATGGAAAACGGTAACGCCGAAGAAAATCGCCGTGGCGGGCTCCAGCGCGCCGAGGATAGCCACGGGCGTCGGACCGATATAGCTGATTGCCTTCGTGGTGCAGAGCAGCGAGATAGCCGTCGGCAGCAGCCCGAGCGCCAACAAATTCCCCCATAGATACCATTTGTCGGCAGGAGGCACGAAGCGGTAAACACCGGGTACGCAGGCGTCTCCGCCTGCTAAAAAGATGATACCCTTGCCGTTGCAGAGCGCGGAGACGGCAAACACCATCCATCCGAAAAGCAGCACATAAAACGTAACCTTCAGCGTGGGGATAGTCTTCATCCTGCCGTGGTCCACGCCCACGAGGTAGATGGCGTACGACAGCGCCGAGCCCATCACCAGCAGCGTACCGACGGACGATAGGGTAGAGCCGTCGCTGCCTTTATATAGTAGTCCGATACCCGCCAGCGCCGTACCGATACAGAGCACAGTGAGTAGCGTGATTCGCTCGCGGAAGCATATCCACATCAAGAGCGCCACCATCAGCGGATACACGAACAGTAGCGTGGAGGCGATGCCCGCGTCCATGTAGTTGTAACTCTGATAAAGCGTGAGCGAAGAGAGCGCAAAAAGCACACCGAAGAGAGCGAGCACCGGCACCTCCCGCCACGCTACGCGGAAACTATGCCCGCGCAGGGTAAGCATGAGCGCAAGAATAGGCAAGGCAAAAAGATAACGGAAAAAGAGTACGGAGTTAGCGTCCATGCCCGCCCCGTAAAGCGGCAACGTAAAGAGCGGATTCATACCGTAGGTGATTTCCGCCACTGCCGCCAAGAGATAGCCTTTTAACTTGTTGCTAAGCATAAGTTGATGATTTGACCGCTTCGCTGAACGACCATTTCATTGTCCGACCGTTGTCCGGGTACGCAGGCGTCCTCGCCTGCTAAACGACTTATTCACTTTCTACTTCATTATCAGTCTTTCAGCGCGTAGCGCGGTCTGATAGCATCAGCGGTCTTTCAGCGCACAATGCGGTCGGACAGCCGAAGGCGGTCGTAAAATCTATTCCGGAAACTCCATAAGATACGCCTTGATGAAGGCATCGATATCGCCGTCCATCACGGCATTCACGTTGCTCGTCTGGTAGTTCGTGCGGTGGTCTTTCACGCGGCGGTCGTCGAACACATACGAGCGAATCTGGCTGCCCCATTCAATCTTCTTCTTCCCCGCCTCCACTTTCGCAGCCGCCTGCCGGCGTTTCTCCAATTCCAGTTCATACAGTTGCGAACGCAGGTGTCGCAGCGCGTTCTCGCGGTTCTTCGGCTGGTCGCGCGTCTCCGTGTTCTCTATCACAATCTCATCGGGCTGGTTCGTCAGCGGGTTGATGAACTTATAGTGCAGGCGCACGCCCGACTCCACCTTGTTCACGTTCTGTCCGCCCGCGCCCGACGAGCGGAAGGTGTCCCACGACAAGCCCGCGGGGTCAACGGTGATGTCTATGCTGTCGTCGATAAGTGGCACCACAAACACCGACGCAAACGAGGTCATGCGCTTGCCCTGCGCGTTGTAGGGCGACACGCGCACCAGTCGGTGCACACCGTTCTCCGATTTCAAGTAGCCGTAAGCCATATCGCCCTCCACGTTGAACGTAACGGTCTTGATACCCGCCTCGTCGCCTTCTTGCAGGTTGGTGATGGTGGTCTTGTAGTCGTGCTTCTCGCAGTAACGCTGATACATGCGCATGAGTTGCTCTGCCCAGTCTTGCGCCTCCGTACCGCCCGCGCCTGCCACTATCTTCAGCACCGCCGGCATCTGGTCTTCCTCGTGCGACAGCATGTTCTTCATCTCAAGGCTCTCCACCTCGCCGAGGGCATGCGCATAAGCGGCATCCACCTCCTCTTCCGTAACGAGCTCCTCCTTGCAGTATTCGAATGCCAATTGCACTTCCTCTACCGCAGCGCGCACGCCCTCGTAGCCCTCAATCCAGCGCTTGATGCCTTTCACCTTGCGCATCTGTGCCTCGGCGGCTTTGGCATCCTCCCAAAACTCTGGCGCTTGCGTATGCAGCTCTTCCTCTTGCAGTTGGATACGCTTCTCGTCAATGGCGAGGTATTGTTTCAACTTCTCAGCACGCTGCTGAACGTCTTTCAGTTGGTCAATTGTTATCATAAATCAGTGTAATAATTTCAAGCCGTGATTAGTAGGTGATTAGTAGGTGATTAGTAGGTGATTAGTAGGTGATTAACGAGAGAATTCCCGAGTTAACCGCCTTCTCCCTCAAAATTGTGTGCAAAAGTACTACTTTTTTTCCAAATACACAAATAATTACCCGACGCAACGAATAATTTTCAATTTTTCAGACCTTCTCCCAACCTGTCGGGATGGTTAATTTACAAATTTATGATAAATTATTTGGTAGTATCAAAAAAAAACGTTACCTTTGCGGCAAATTTTCGATTTATTGCAATATGGCAAATGGTAATGAGCAACTCGTGGAAGAGTTGAAGGCGCTGGTAGCGCAAGACGATGTGATGGCAGTGAAAGAACAGGTAGAGCAGTTGAAGACCCAGTTCTACCGTGAGTATCACCAGCAGTTGGAGGCAGCACGCGAGGCGGCTGCCCAAGCGGCTGCAGAGGCGAATGAAGGTGCGGAAGACGCAGCCGAAGAGGCGGCATGGACACCCGAGCCCGACCCCGTGGAACTCCAATTCCGCGAATTGCTCAACGAATACAAGCAGAAGAAAGCCGAAGTGGCTGCCAAGAACGAAGCGCAGATGCAGGAGAACCTGCAACGCAAGCAGGCTATCCTCGAGCAGATGAAAGCCATGGCAGAGTCAGAAACCGCCGACGTGATGGGCAATCTCCAGAAGATGCGCGACCTCCAAGCCGAGTGGAAGACCATCGGACAAGTCCCCCCGACTAACGCGCAGGAGATTTGGAAACTCTACCAGCAATACCAAGAGCAGTTCTACGACCTCGTCAAGATCAACATCGAGTTGCGCGACTTGGACTTCAAGAAGAACCTTGAGATGAAGACCCTGCTCTGCGAGGCAGCAGAGAAACTGCAAGAAAATCCCTCCGTAGTGGAGGCAAGCCGAGCCCTCCAGCAGTTGCACGACGAGTGGGCAGAAATTGGGCCCGTAGCGCGTGAACTGCGCGAAGACCTCTGGAACCGCTTCAAAGCCGCTTCTACCGTCATCAACAAGAAGCACCAAGCCTACTTCGACCAACTCCATGCCCAAGAGGCAGAGAATCTCGCCAAGAAGCAAGCCATCGTGGAGCAACTCAAAGCATTGGACTTCAGCAATCTGAAATCCAACAAGCAGTGGGACGAGACCACCGAGAAAGTGCAAGCACTACAAGCCGAGTGGCGCACCATTGGCTTTGCACCAAAGAAGAGCAACCAGGCTATCTACGAGGAGTACCGCGCCCTCTGCGACGCCTTCTTCAAAGCAAAGAGCACCTTCTACAAAGAGATGAAGGAGATGCTCAACGAGAACCTCCGCAAGAAACGCGAACTGCTCGCACGCGCCGAAGAATTGAAGAACAGCACCGAGTGGAAAGAGACCGCCGATGCCTTCATCGCCCTGCAAGAGGAGTGGAAGAAAGTAGGACCCGTAGCGCGTAAGTTCTCCGACGACCTCTGGAAGCAGTTCCGCGAAGCGTGCGATGCCTTCTTCAACGCCAAGCGCGAGGCTACGCAGGGCGCAAGAGAGGCGTTCGAGCAGAAACGCGCTGCCGCAAAGGCGAACTTCACCAAGCGCGTGGAGGGCATGACCGACCGTCAGAAACTCATCCGCATGTACGAGAACCTCAAGCAGGAAATCAAGACCGCAGAGAACAATATCCTCTTCTTCTCCGGCAACACCAAGTCGGCTAACGCCCTCGTCGCCAGCATGCAGAAGAAGATAGACGCCCTCAAAGATCAACTCAAAGAGTTAGAAGACAAAATCGAAAACATGGACTAAGTTCAGATTACTCTGAGCACTCCGTTCCCTCCGAGCATGCGCCCTCATAATTCATAATTCATACTTAAACAAGGTGTCTTTACTACAATCCATAGATGTCGAGATTCATCAAGCCGAGCATATCGTGCTCAAGGACGTGAATCTGGAGGTGGGCGATGGCGAACTCATCTACCTGCTTGGTAAGGTGGGAAGTGGCAAGTCCAGCCTGCTCAAAACCATCTATGGTGCGCTCCCCATCGCGAGCGGCACGGCAATGGTACTCGGACAGGACATGGCGAGAATCAAACGCCGTAAACTGCCTTACCTCCGCCGCCGATTAGGCATTGTCTTCCAAGACTATAAGTTGCT
>CAMFEN010000114.1 GCA_945949375.1 uncultured Bacteroidales bacterium
GTTCTCCGTCGAGAGTTTCAAGAGTGAGTCTTTCTGCGCCTCTACCGAACCGTCCACATCACCCTTGATGATGATATTCAGTTCCTTAAAGTCGCCTATTGCCAAGCGGCGTCCAATCTCCTCCAAGCCCACGTGTTTCTTCGTGCGGATAGACTGCTCGCGCTGCAACTGCTCGCGTTTGTTCGCTATCTCCCGTGCCTCCTGTTCGGTCGGCAGCACGTTGAACTCATCGCCCGCCTGCGGCGCACCATTCAAGCCGAGTATCGTACAAGGCTCGCCCGGCAACACCTCTTGGATACGCTGTCCTCGCTCGTTGAACATCGCCTTAATCTTGCCGTGGTAGGTACCTGCCAACACAATGTCGCCCATGTGCAGCGTACCGTCCGAAACGAGTAGGGTAGCCACGTAGCCGCGACCTTTGTCCAGCGACGACTCGATGATGCTACCTTTTGCACGACGTTTCGGATTCGCCTTCAGGTCAAGCATCTCTGCCTCCAGCAGCACTTTCTCCAGCAATTCAAACACGCCGTCGCCCTTTTTCGCACTAATCTCTTGGCATTGATACTTGCCGCCCCAGTCTTCCACAAGGATGTTCATGTTCGACAGTTGCTCGCGTATCTTATCCGGATTAGCACCGGGCTTATCACATTTGTTGATGGCGAAAATCATCGGCACACCGGCTGCCTGTGCGTGGTTAATGGCCTCGATGGTCTGCGGCATCACAGCATCGTCGGCTGCCACAATGATGATGGCTATATCCGTAACTTTCGCACCACGGGCACGCATCGCGGTGAACGCTTCGTGTCCCGGGGTATCGAGGAAGGTGATATGCTGACCGTTCTTCAGCTTCACATTGTACGCACCGATGTGCTGCGTGATACCGCCCGCCTCACCAGCAATCACGTTCGTGTTGCGGATATGGTCAAGCAGAGAGGTCTTACCATGGTCCACGTGTCCCATCACCGTTACTATCGGGCAGCGAGGTTCTATATCCTCCTCGTTAATCTGCTCATCAGCGTTAATCTCATCTACCACGTGCGCGGATACGTACTCGGTCGTGAAACCGAACTCTTCTGCCACAATATTGATGGTCTCGGCGTCCAGACGTTGGTTGATTGACACGAACAAGCCCAGAGACATACAGGTGGCGATAATCTTGGTCACCGGCAGGTTCATCATCACCGCAAGGTCGTTGGCGGTAACGAACTCCGTCAGTTTCAGCACTTTCGATTGTGCCTGCTCTGCCGCGCGCTCCGAAGCCATCTTTTCGCGCTCCTGCTCACGGCGTTCGCGCTTGTACTTGCTTGTGTTCGACTTACCTTTCTGCCCTTGCAGGCGGTTCAGCGTATCTTTTATCTGACGTTGTACCTCCTCATCGTCCACTTCCACCTTCACGCTCTTTTTCTTGCTCGGCTTGGTTTTCTGATTGCGTACATCGTTGATATCCACTTTGTTATTCTTGATACGCTCGCGTTTGCGTTTCTCGGTCGCTTGTTGCTGTTGTTGCTGACGCTCCTCGCGCTCTTTCTTCTTCTCCTCCTTGCTCTTCTTTGCAGGACGAGTAGCCTGATTGATAGCGCTCAGGTCTATCGAACCGACCACCTTCGGTCCGTCTTTCAGCACGGGCTTCCCTAACGAGAATATCTCAGGCTTGTCGGCTTTGGGCGCCGCGGTCTCACCCGCGGGAGTATGGGCTTTCTCCGCCGGCTTGGGTGCAGGTGCAACGCTTTTCTTCTCATTCTTCGCAGCGGGCTTCTGAGTAGCGGCTTTCGCGGGCGCTGCCTCTTTCATCTTTGCCGTTTTGGCTGCCTCCTCTTTGGCTTTGCGCGCAGCCTCCTCGCGGGCGATACGCTCCGCTGCTGCTTTAGCTGCTGCCTCCGCCGCGGCTTTGGCTGCCGCTTCTGCCTCTGCGGCTATGCGAGCCGCCTCCGCTGCCTGACGCTCCGCCTCCTCGCGAGCTTTCTTCGCCTCGTCCAACTCTATCTGACCTACCACTTTCGGCTTCGGTATCTCCGTCTCTATATGGCTCGGAGCTGGCTGCTCTATCGACACAGTCTGCATCTCGCGAGACTGACGCTCCGCCGCCTGACGCTCCGCCTCCAGTTTCAATGCCATGTCCCTGTTGAACTCCTTCGCCAACATGAGGTATAACTCATCGTCTATACGAGTGTTGGGGTCAGGATTTATCTCTTTGCCTTGCTTGGCAAAGAAATTCATGGCGGTGGACATTCCGACATTGAGTTCTTTACATGCTTTAATTAGTTTGATTGCCATACTTTGTTATTGTTTAGGGGATGGTGGGGATTGCTCCCCTAATTATTTTTTCAAATTACTGGGAACGCAGGCGTCTCGCTTTCTGTAAAGCACCTGCCCCCCATGATTGTTAGTATTACAAACCATTAGAGCATCTGCTCTCATAATTCATAATTCTTAATTAGCATTAGTCGTTCTCGAACTCTGCGTTCAGCACTTCCAGTACGTGGTCGATGGTCTCTTCCTCCAAGTCCGTGCGGTCCACCAACTCTTTCTTCGGGGTGTTCAGCACGGCTTTTGCGGTGTCGAATCCTACGCCCTTCAGCGCATCCAATACCCATTGGTCGATTTCGTCGTTGAACTCATCCAAGTAGATATCTGTATCGTCGCCGTCCATCTCGCGATATACATCTATCTGATAGCCGGTCAGCATAGACGCCAACTTGATGTTGAAGCCGCCCTTACCGATAGCGAGGCTCACCTCATCCGGCTGCAGATATACCTCTGCCTTCTTCTCTTCTTCGTTGATATTCATCGAACTAATCTTCGCCGGAGCCAGCGCACGTTGGATATATAGGTTGATGTTCGAAGTGTAGTTGATGATATCAATATTCTCGTTGCGCAACTCGCGCACAATACCATGTATACGCGCGCCCTTGATTCCCACGCATGCGCCCACGGGGTCAATGCGGTCGTCAAACGACTCTACCGCCACTTTCGCACGCTCACCCGGGATACGCGCGATATTCTTTATCGCAATCAGCCCATCGTGCACCTCGGGAATCTCCTGCTCAAACAACCGTTGCAAGAACAGCGGACTCGTACGACTCAGGATAATCTTCGGGTTCTGGTTCTTGTTATCCACTTGCACTACCACCGCACGAACCGTGTCACCTTTGCGGTAGAAGTCCGACGGTATCTGATTCTGCTTCGGCAGGTACAACTCGTTGCCGTCCTCATCCAGCAGCAGCATCTCTTTCTTCCATACCTGATACAACTCACCCGAAACGATATGTCCCAGCAGGTCGCTGTAGCGGATATACAAGTTCTCTTTCTGCAATTCCAGAATCTTGCTCGACAACGTCTGACGCAGGTTTAGAATCATACGGCGCCCAAACGATTGGAACTCCACGCGGTCCGTTACCTCCTCGCCTATCTCCGCCTCGTCGTCTATCTTCAGCGCGTCCGACAGCGCTATTTGCGTATTCGGATTCAGCACGTCGTCGTCTTCCATCACCAGACGGTTACGATAAATCTCCAAGTCGCCCTTGTCGGGGTTAATAATCACGTCGTAGTTTGCGTCCGACCCGTACATCTTCGTAATCACGTTGCGGAACGAATCTTCCAGCACATTGATAAATGTCTGACGGTCAATGTTCTTCAGATCCTTAAACTCTGAGAAAATGTCAATCAAATTGATTGTACCTGGTTGCTTTGCCATAATGTTATTATAATGTCTTTATTTAGTTTCTTTTTGTTATCGTTTTTTTGAGCCGATTTAGTAAGGGGTAAGAAGAGATCTAAAGCAGGTCTAACGCCCATTCCTAAATCTGTCATTTTGTTATAAAATCGAACCTATTCCCATCTCTATGTTATCCAACAAAATCCTCATAGACGATACTAATAAGTCTTTCATCCTTTGTCTTTCATCCTTCATCCTAAAACATATACTTTGTATACTTCACGTCTCCGTATCCCCACGTGTGCGTTACCATCTCATGCTGTTTCCGCTTCTTGCCTTCCACGACCACCGGCGTATCTACATCCACCGAGAACGTCTCTTCATCCACGCTCACCAGCTGTCCCCTTACTTTCTTCCCCTCTGCCGTCAGCACTTCCACGTCCTCGCCCAAATGTTTCTCATATTGCATCTTCGTCTTGAAAGGGTCGCTCAGGCTCACGCTACCTACTTCCAGCGCATAATCCTCTTCGCCGGCTGCATCCAACTGCTCCACCAGCCAACCGTTCAGCTTCCCGCAGTCTTCCACATCCACGCCCGCCAGCCGGTCAATCTCTATCAGTATCTCATTGGCGGCACTAATCTCCAGCGTAATCAATTCATAATCCGTACCACGAAGATACTCCTCCACCAACGACTGTATGTTCTCTTTGTTCACCATAATGTATAATGTGTATGCTGTATATGTTGTTTTCTCTGTATTTGCTTTTTAATTCGGAATCTCCCTTCGTCTTACCGAAATAGAGTAGGGTTTTCTACTAAATTGAGGGAACCTTCGTGGCTCCCTCAATCATTCACGCTGCAAAGGTACGACTTTTTTTTGGTTTGTGCAAATAAAATGCGAAAAAAAGCGAAAAAAACACTTACTTAGCGTTATTTAACCTGAAATGAATATAAAATAACCGTTCAATAATCAAAAATTCATTTGTTTTTTTGGTAATATAATAATGCCTAATGATACAAAAATGTTTATCACTTAACTATGTCTTTCTCTATATCTCACCACCTCCGTGGCTTGCTGTGCCATCCCGAGTAAGACTGGCTATTGACTGTCCGCACGGGCGGCAGAAAAGCGTTTTCGTAATGGCTCAATTCCAACACCTCCAAAGTATTCGGGTGGAGCAGGATACCGATGATATCAAACCGAACGGCTTTCTCTATATGATGGTACTTCAC
>CAMFEN010000115.1 GCA_945949375.1 uncultured Bacteroidales bacterium
CCATCGCCCAAAGGCTCCATGAAAGCGTCTTGGATATTCGGAAAGAAATCTATGCGCACATCATAATGCGCCAGCAGCAGGATAAGGTTCGCCAACGCTTGGTCGGCTACCAAACCATTGTCCGAGTTCGCCACATCAATTAGTGTGAGCATCGCCGTCTCGTTAAAGCACTCACGCAGGTTCTGTGCTAATGCCGCTGAGGCTGCAATAGCCATCGAGGCAGAGGTCTCATATTGCGCCGCTTGCTGCAACCACTGCAAGTCGCCCGCCTGTAACTGAACGCAAGAACTGAAATAGTGCATCACGCTCTGCGGATTACGCGGATTAAACCCGTACATCTCTGGCGACAACCCCCGCTGCAAGCGCAACGAGGCATACACCTCATCCATCAGACGGTAGGCTTCGCCGGTCATCTTATCCAGCAGAGCATCGCGGTCGGGGTCTTCGGTGGAGAGGAAATAGTCGAACACATAACGATAGTTCTGCTCCAATTGATCAATACGGTTGGTATAGAGTTCATTGCCCAATTCGTATGCCCATTGGCGAACAATCACCATCGCATGTCCAATCATGCGTTCACCCAACGCCCGTTCAACGGTATTTACTTGCTCCGAAAGCTTCATGAAGAATTATGGAAAAGGATGAAAGATAAAAGAAATAATAGTTCCTTTGGATAAAGATGAAAGACTACGGATAAAAGAAAATAGTTTCAACGGTGATTGTTTATAGACGAAAGTAATAAGTCTTTCATCCTGTTTCCTTCACCCACGCATTTGTTATATTCTTTTCCCAATCAGGTAGTTGTTGCGTTCGCCTGAGTTGCGGATGATGAGTTCGCCTAAGAAACCTGCTAAGAATAGCATACACCCGAGTATCATCATCAGGATGGCGATGTGGAAATATGGGTTAACGCCAACCAGCATGGCGGGAATACCGTTCGCCAACGCATGCACTTTCATACCAGCTACCACTATTACCGCCACCAGTCCGATGAAGAACATCAGGCTACCAATAAGACCGAAGAAGTGCATCGGCTGCTTGCCGAACTTATTGAGAAACCACAGCGTGAGCAGGTCAAGGTAGCCGTTCACGAAGCGACTCAGTCCGAACTTCGACACTCCGAACTCGCGCTTGCGGTGTTGCACCACTTTCTCGCCTATCTTCGTGAAACCTGCATTCTTAGCAAGGTAGGGGATGTAGCGGTGCATCTCCGAGAACACCTCAATGTTCTTCACCACCTCCTGCCGATAGGCTTTCAGCCCGCAGTTCATATCGTGCAACGGAATACCGGTAACGCGACGAGCCGTGGCGTTGAAGAGTTTGCTCGGCAGGTTCTTCGTCAGTTTGTTGTCATAGCGTTTCTGCTTCCAACCGCTCACAAGGTCGAAGCCGTCTTCCGTAATCATACGATACAGCTCGGGTATCTCATCGGGCGAGTCTTGTAGATCCGCATCCATCGTTATTACCACTTCGCCTCGCGCTGCCTGAAAACCGCAGTACAGAGCTGCCGACTTGCCGTAGTTGCGGCGGAAAGAGATACCATGCACCGTATCCGACGGAGCCGAGGCAGCAAGACGCTCTATCACCTGCCACGAACCGTCGGTACTGCCGTCGTTCACAAACAGTATCTCATACCTGTACCCGTGCTCTTGCATCACGCGCGCTATCCATTCGTATAGTTTCGGTAGCGACTCCGCCTCGTTGTATAGGGGAACAATAATTGATATATCCATAGTCTTTCTCTATTTTAAGCGTGCAAAGATACTGCTTTTTTTTGACATATACAAGCAAAATGCCGTTTTTAGTGTATTATTACATTAAACACACGCCTTACTTCCCACCATACCGCACCAAACCATACCGCCAAAACAGTACGATTATTAAGATTCTCCCATTTTGCTTTCTCCGAGTAAAACTAAGGGTTAAGTAAGGGTCTAATAAGGGTCTAAAGCGGCTCCCTGCTGACTCAAAAATGTACGATTATTAAGATTTCTCCATTTCCAACCAACTTGCAATTTTATAATTCAAATACCCCTATGCCCCCTTAAATTAACATGCGTTCGATATAAGCGAATGCTTTCAGCACTCAAAGACTAATTTATTTTGAGTTCACGTTAATTAGCACAACCGGCAAGCCTCTCCAAAGCCTCTTGCAGTACTGACCGCGGGCAACCTACATTCATACGCATGAAGCCCTCACCGCCCTTTCCGAACATCTCGCCGTCGTTCAGCGCGAGGCACGCGCGATTGACGAACATATCCACTAATGCCTCATGCGACAGCCTTAACCCCCTGCAATCAAGCCAAACGAGGAATGACGCCTCCGGGCGAACTACCCTCACCTGCGGCAGGTGTTGCGCCAAGTACTGCTCGGCGAAGAGGATATTCTGCTCAATATAGTGTATCATTTGCTGCCGCCAAGGCTCACCCTTTCGATATGCCGCAATGGTGGCAATAGGCGCAAATATATTGGGCTCGCTCAGTTCGTTGGTGTCGAGCCAATGGTAGTATCGTTCTCGAATCTCGGGATTTGGGATGATGCTGTACGCGCTGATGATGCCCGCCATGTTGAAGGTCTTGGTGGGTGCCATAACCGTGATGCTGTTCTTCGCCGCTTCCTCCGACACGCTGGCGAAGGGGATATGCTTATGACCGAACAGCGCAAGGTCGGCATGTATCTCATCGCTGATAACGAGGATATGATGCTCGTAGCAGTAATGCGCCAACGCCTGCAACCACTCCCGCGACCAGCATATCCCAATCGGATTATGCGGATTACAGAGGAGAAAGACGGCAGGACCACAGTCCCCCTCCTGCCCACATTCCTTGATAGGGAGGGCAGGAGGGGGCACTCTACGCCCTCCCTCCAAGGGAGGAAAGGGGAAGGGCATTCTCCCATTGCCTTCAATCACTTGTCGGAAAATATGATACACGGGCTCCATGATGGCCACGCTGTCGCCCGGTCGGGTGAAGAGGTTTAGCGCAGTACCAATCCCTTTGACCACGCCCGGGATATAGGAAATCCACTCGGCATGTATCTCCCACTGGTGGTGGCTGCCGACCCAGTCGATGATGGCAGGGCGGTAGTCTTCCGGCTCGATGGTGTACCCCAAGACAGGGTGCTCTATACGTTGGCGGATGGCATCAAGGATGAAATCGGGGGTAGCGAAGTCCATGTCGGCAACCCACATCGGCAGCAGGTCGTCTTTGCCGTCCTCGTTGCGGTACATCGGAAAACGCTCTCGTAGCGCATCCGTCTTCAGCGCACCGCTGCCACGACGGTCTATGAGGGTATCAAAAGAAAGCATAGATGAATGGTCTTAATGGAGTCGATGAGTGTTCTTTTAATGACCCTTTAATGGTCTTTAATGGAGAAAAAAGGAAATGAATGCTCTTTAATGGAGGAGATTAGTGGTGTATTAACGGATTGTTAACGGATGTCAGCTGCTTGCAGAATATCCGCGAGTATATCTTCGGGGTCTTGCAACCCGATGGAGAGTCGAATCACGGTGTCCCGCACATCCATCTCGCGTCGGCGCTCGGGGGTGAAAGGCCCGAAGATGGTGCTGGCAGGGTGGATGGCGAGCGAGCGGTTGTCGAACAGGTTGGTCGCCCGCTTGATGAGTTGCAGACGATTGATGAAGCGGAAGCATGCCTCTTGGCTCGCCAACTCGATGGTCATCATCGCGCCTGCCGTCTGCCCAAACTGCGCCGCGGCGAGGGCATGGTAGGGGTTGTCCGCAAGCCCGATGTAGTTAACCTTTACGCCCTGCGCCTCATCATGCAGCCGTTGTGCGATGGTCTGTGCGGATGCTGCTTGCCGCTGATAGCGCACATCCAGCGTCTCCAACCCCAGTGTCTGCATGTAGGCTGCGTGAGGCGTCATGTATGCGCCGAGGCAATAGAGCATATCGGTCTTCACTCGTTTGCCGAAATCCGCCACTGTCCCGTAATCGACAACAAGCCCACCGAGCGACGTCGCACCGCCCGAGAGGTATTTGGTAGAAGAAACCACCTCTATGTCCACGCCGAGCGCATGGGCAGAGAACTGCGTGAAGGGTATCATCGTCGTGTCTGCCACGAGGCAAGTCCCTTTACGGTGGCATACCTCTGCCAACATCCGCAGGTCAGCAACTTCCAGTTGTGGGTTAGTGATAATCTCCACGAACAGGCACGCTGTCTGTTCGTCCACAGCCTCCTCCACCTCCGCAGGGTTAGTCAAGTCGCAGATATGCGGCTCCACGCCGAAGCGCGGTAGCATGTCGGCGATGAGTTGGTAGGTGTTCCCGAAGAGATGTCGTGAGCAGACAATGTTCTTCCCCTGCCCCGCGAGGGCAAAGAGCGTAGCGGAGATTGCCGCCATGCCCGAGTTCAGGGCAATCACATTCGCAGCACCCGTCAAGGATTTTACCTTATCCTCCAAGCAGGTAACCGTCGGGTTTATCACACGCGAGTAGTCAGGAGCGATAACACGACCGCAGAATACATCGCTCATCGTCGCCGCATCGTCAAACTCAAAGGCGACACTATGATACACAGGCATGGAGAGAGCACCCCATGCGTCTTGCCGTTGGTACGGTGTCTGAATAGCAAGAGTGGAAGAAAGCATGCTTTCAATAAAGAATTATGAATTAAGAATTAAGTGTCATGTATCAAGACATCGTTGACGCTTTTGTATCAGGACATCGTTGATACTATGGGTTGATTTATAAATAAATTTTTACAATAATCATTGTTCTTTGACATAGTATTTGCATATCTCTTGCCGTAACAAAATCAAAAACTTATAGCAAAAGAGGAAGTATTAAGAGCACTTGCCGTGTTTCCTGAAGTTGGACAACGAGTTGTCCTTTCGTGGAAGCAATCGCCATCCTCGAGGGCT
>CAMFEN010000116.1 GCA_945949375.1 uncultured Bacteroidales bacterium
GTACCCGCGTACTCCTCATCAAAGTCGCCTTCGGCAGGAATATCAATGATGTTCAGGTGCCAACCTTCATCTATCGTTGCGGTTAGGTAGATACTGTCGCCGCGCGTTTCTCCCGTCCAATGAATGGGATTTACCATTTGTGCGCTCAAGGTCAAGCCTGTGAGCATACAAACCATCAACAAAAAGAGTTTTTTCATATAAGTTTCGTAGTTTCCGTTGTTCTCGTATTTTCCGTATTATTTAGTTTTCTCGATGGATATTGGCGCCGATGGCATTCAGTCGCGCCTCTATATCTTCGTAGCCGCGGTCTATCTGGTCGATGTGGTCAATGCGGCTGATTCCGTCTGCCGCCATGGCAGCAATCAGCATGGCAATACCCGCGCGAATATCGGGCGAAGTCATGTTGTTATGCTTCAGGCGCATCTGCCTGTCGTGCCCTATCACTACTGCACGGTGGGGGGCGCAAAGGATAATCTGCGCACCCATGTCAATCAGTTTATCTACGAAGAAGAGGCGGCTCTCGAACATCTTTTGGTGTATCAACACCGAGCCGCGCGCCTGCGTTGCCACAACCAAGATAACCGACAGCAAGTCAGGCGTCAGTCCGGGCCATGGCGCATCGGAGACAGAGAGGATAGACCCATCGATAAACGACTCTATTTGATAATGCTCCTGCGCGGGGATGTAGATGTCATCGCCCTGTTGCACCACGGTGATACCCAGTCGGCGGAAAGCTTCAGGGATGATGCCCAGATCGCGGTAGGACACATCCTTGATGGTCAGTTCGCTACCCGTAAGTGCTGCCATACCAATGAAAGAGCCCACCTCAATCATATCGGGCAGCAGGGTGTGCTGTGTGCCGTGCAGGGCGGATACACCCGTGATGGTCAGCAGGTTAGACCCAACGCCTTCTATGCGCGCGCCCATGCGGTTGAGCATACGGCATAGTTGCTGAATATAAGGCTCGCAGGCGGCGTTGTAGATGGTAGTTACCCCTTCTGCCAGCACTGCCGCCATGATGATGTTTGCCGTACCGGTAACGCTCGCTTCGTCGAGCAACATATATTGCCCCACCAGTTTGTCCGCCTTGAAGCGAAAGGCGCCTATCGTGTCATCAAAAGCAAAAGTTGCCCCAAGGTTCACCATCCCTTGAAAATGGGTATCCAAGCGGCGGCGACCAATCTTATCTCCCCCGGGCTTGGCATATATCGTCTCACCCAAGCGAGCCAAGAGCGGACCTATCAACATCACCGAGCCGCGCAGCTTGGCGCATTTCTTCAGGAAGAGCGTACTTTGCAGATAGTCGGTATTCAGACTTTTGGCGCAGAAAGCAAACTTGCCCTTGCTCAGCGGTGTAACCTCCACGCCCATCTCCCGCAACAGGTCTATCAGGTTATTGACATCCAATATGTTCGGGATGTTTCCGATAATCACTTGCTCAGTGGTGAGCAGGGTTGCGCAAAGCACTTGCAGGGCTTCGTTCTTCGCTCCCTGCGGTGTGATACTGCCATGCAGTTTATGTCCTCCTTCTATGATAAATGCTGCCATTTAAAGTCAATTTTTATTTTTTTTCATTTGTAATTATTCCGCCGCATGGCAATTTACAAATTTACAAATTATATATAGTTTACCTCCGGATGGAGGGTGATTTGGAAGCGTTTCTCTATGCTCTCCGTAATATCCGCCGCAAGAGTGATGATATCTTGCGCGGTGGCGTTGCCCGTATTCACTATCACCAGTGGCTGTTTCTCATACACCTGTGCGCCACCCTGTCGCTTGCCTTTCCATCCGCATTGCTCTATCAGCCATGCTGCGGGAATCTTTATGCCGTCTGCGGTCTCAAAATGCGGTATCTCCGCCTCCGTCTTTTGCTCTTGCTGAAGTATCGTCTGGAAATGCTCGGGAGAGATTATCGGATTTTTGAAGAAACTGCCTGCGGAGCCCAACTCTGCGGGCTCGGGCAGTTTTTGCTTGCGGATGGCAATCACCGCCTCGCGGATATTCATCGGCGTGGGCTCTTTGCCTGCCAATGCCTGCCGCAGGTTGCCATAGTCGAGGCGCGGTTGCGGTTGTTTGCTCAGGTGGAAGACCACGCTCGTGATGATATACTGCCCTTTCCACTCGTTCTTGAAGATACTGTCGCGATATCCGAAGCGGCAGTCGGCGTTGGAGAACACACACTCCTCGCCGCTCTCCACCGCAACAGCATGCACCTCGCGAATCACATCTTTTGCCTCCACGCCATACGCCCCCACATTCTGCACCGCCGAGGCACCTACCTCGCCCGGGATATGGCTCAGGTTCTCCAATCCGTAGAGTCCCATGTCGGCAACCTGCGCTATCAGGTCGTCCATCACAATGCCTGCGCCCACCTCTATGTTGACGCCTTCGGCATCCTCCTCCAACGCGCGGGCAAAGCAGATACGCGAATGGAGCACCACACCATCAAAGTCTTTGGTAAACAAAAGGTTAGAGCCTGCACCTATATGCAACAAGCGCTCACTCTTATAGGTCTGCAAGAGCGCGCGCAACTCCTCCAAGGAAGTGTATTCCGCATATACTCGTGCGTGAGCAGGAATACCAAAGGTATTGGGAATAAGTCTTTTTTCTGTCATTTTGCTAATTGCGTTCTCTACTTTAGGTCTGCTTTAGGTCTGCTTCTTCTCCGCTGTGTGGAGCGGGGAAGATGGTTGTGGCATTTTGGTATTTATTTTCCCGATATATTGACAAAATGTTATATCTCATTCACATCGCTGGGCATGCGCCAGTCGCCGCGCGGCGAGAGGCTCACTGCCACCACCTTCGGTCCGTCAGGCATGCAAGAGCGCTTAAACTGCTGGCGGAAGAAACGTTGCATGAAAACATTGAGCCACTTGCGGATGGTCTCCTCATCGTACACGTCGGCAAACGCCTGTATCGCCATGTAGGCTATCTTCTCGCGCGTGAAACCGTAGTGGAGGAAGTAGTAGATGAAGAAATCGTGCAACTCGTAGGGTCCCACCTTGTCCTCCGTTATCTGCGCGATGTTGCCCGCTTCGTCGGTCGGCAGCAGTTCGGGCGATACGGGGGTGTCGATGATATCCATCAGCGTGCGGCGCGTCTCCTCGCCGAAGAGGTTCTCCGCCGCATAGCGCACCATATAGCGCACAAGGGTCTTGGGGATACCGGCATTCACGCCGTACATCGACATCTGGTCGCCGCAGTAGGTCGCCCAGCCGAGTGCCAACTCGCTCAGGTCGCCCGTACCCACCACGATGCCGTTGTATTTGTTCGCCATATCCATCAGTATGAGTGTGCGCGAGCGTGCCTGCGCATTCTCGTAGGTGATGTCATGGTTGCTGATGTCGTGCCCTATATCGTTCAGGTGCTGCGTAACCACCTCGCAGATGGGTATCTCGTAGGTGGTAACGCCCAGTTGGTCCATCAGCGCGAGGGCATTGTCGTGGGTGCGGTCGCTGGTGCCGAAGCCGGGCATGGTGATACCGATGACGCGGCTGTGGTCGTAGCCCAAGCGGTCAGCCGCCTGCACGCATACCAAGAGCGCGAGCGTGCTGTCCAAGCCGCCGGAGATACCCACCACCACCGTCTCCGCATGCGTGTGCTGCCAGCGGCGCATCAGGCCGTTGGTCTGTATCGCGAGCACATCCATGCAGTACTCATCCTCGTTCGTTTTCGTAGGCAGGAACGGCGTCATAGAGAAGGCGCGATGCAGGGGCTCGGTGAAGTCCTCCTCACGCTCTATCGGGGCAACATTGATTTTGCGGTAATGCCCCACTTTGTCGGAGGTGAAGTTGGTGTTTCGCTGGCGCTCGGTGCGCAGGCGCTCGATGTCAATCTCCTGAATAATCATGTCCGACACGCGCTGGAATCGCTCGCCCTCGCTGAGCATAGCCCCGTCCTCGGCGATATAGGTCGAACCGGAGAACACCACATCAGTCGTGCTCTCGCCCACGCCCGACGAGGCATAGACATAGCCGCAATGCACGCGGGCAGACTGCTGCATAATCATCTGGCGGCGGTAGGCGTTCTTCCCCACGAGGCAGTTGCTCGAAGACAGGTTGAAGATGAGTTCCGCGCCCTGTATCGCCAACTGTGTGGAAGGCGGCAGCGGGCTCCAGAGGTCTTCGCATATCTCTATGCCGAAGCAGTAGTGGCGCGTAGTGAAGAGCAGGTCGGTGCCAAAAGGCACATCGCCGCTCCATAGTTCGATGGTCTCAGCGTCCGCGCTGCGTTGCCATGCCCTGCCCGAGGTAAACCAACGCTTCTCGTAGAACTCGCCCGTGTTCGGAAGGTTGATTTTCGGCACAACGCCCAGCACCTCGCCATCGGTCATCACAAAAGCGCAGTTGAACAGGTTATTATCCACCTGCAGCGGCGCGCCTATCAGTACGATAATAGGTTTCTCGCGCGTGTAAGCACACACGTCCTCCAGCGCCGCCAGCGCGTTCTGCTGCAACTGCTGCGTGAAGAACAAGTCTGCGCAGGTGTAGCCCGTGAGCGTCAGTTCGGGGAAGCATATCACCTCCACGCCCTCTTCGATGGCTTCGGCTATCTGCCGCTTCACTTCCTGTGCGTTCTGACGACAGTCCGCCACATGCAACGCAGGCACTGCCGCCGCCACACGCACAAATCCAAAATCCGTAGTATTCATCGTGATGGTTCACTAATTATTCAACACAAGATGCTCTATTATTTTTGAGCGCACAAATTTACTAAAATCCTTTGAGATGCACAAATTTAAGCCGTTTTTTTACGCAAAAACACAGAAAAATGCAAAAAAATAGCATTTTCCCGCAAAATTATTTGGTCATATCAAAAAAAAGCCGTACCTTTGCACTCGCTTTCGAAAAAGAGAGCAGTTACCAAGGTGCTATCGTCTA
>CAMFEN010000117.1 GCA_945949375.1 uncultured Bacteroidales bacterium
GACGCTCGGCGCATGGTGCAACATACGTGTGGGCAACAATGAAGGTTGCATGCCGCTCAATAACCTTGAGCGGATCTAATGAGTAATCCTACGTCGAAAAAGAGGCTGTCTAACAAGTCAAGTTAGACAGCCTCTTTTGTTGCACGTTCTGAGAGAAGTGATTAGTGTTTTGCTTTCTCAACGATGGCTTTGAATGCTTGCGGCTGATTCATTGCGAGGTCAGCGAGCACCTTACGGTTGATCTCGATACCTGCTTTTTTCAGCGCGCCCATCAGCTGGCTATAGCTCAATCCTTCCAAGCGAGCGGCAGCGTTGATACGCTGAATCCACAAAGCACGGAAGTTGCGCTTTTTGTTCTTACGATCGCGATAAGCATACTGGAGACCTTTCTCCCAAGTGTTCTTGGCAACTGTCCATACGTTGGCACGGCCACCAAAATTGCCTCGTGTGAGGCTCATGATCTTCTTACGACGGTTACGAGAAGCGACGTGATTTACTGATCTTGGCATAGTTCAAATACAAAATTTGGTGGTTAATAACTTAGCGTAGCAACAGCAACTCGCGCAATGAACGCAGGTTGGAGTGATCTACTAATGCAACGTGAGTCAAGTTGCGTTTCTGTTTCTTGGTCTTCTTCGTCAGAATGTGACTCTTGTAAGCGTGTTTACGCTTAATTTTACCGGTTCCGGTAAGAGCGAATCTTTTTTTAGCACCGGAATTAGTCTTTACCTTTGGCATTTTGTTAATAATTTAATTGGTGAATATTTAAAGTCTGAGGCAGCCATTGGTAGCCCGCAGACTATGTCTTATTGTTGTTTCTTCGGACTGAGATTCAGAATCATCCGTTTGCCTTCCAAGTTGGGCACGGCATCGGGTTTTCCGAACTCGGCGAGGTCGTTGGCGAAACGAGCCAGCAGCAACTCGCCTTGCTCCTTGAACACAATCGAACGCCCGCGGAAGAACACGTAAGCCTTCACCTTGTTGCCGTCTTTCAAGAACTCCTGCGCGTGCTTCAACTTGAAGTTGTAGTCGTGGTCATCCGTCTGAGGTCCGAAGCGAATTTCCTTCACCTCTGTCTTCTTCGAGTTGGCTTTTGCCTCTTTCTCTTTGCGTTTCTTTTGGTAAAGGAACTTCTGATAATCAAGGATTCGGCATACAGGAGGATCTGCGTTGGGAGAGATTTCCACCAGATCCAAGTTCTGCTCATCTGCCATGTGCAGCGCAGTCTGGAACGGGTAGATTCCCTGCTCTACATTGTCGCCTACAAGGCGCACTTGATGCACACCGCGAATACGGTCATTAATGCGGTTCGGCATTTCTTTTTCTACTCGCCCGCGAAAGGGGCGTTTGGGTACATTTGGTGCGATAATTTTTTCCTCCTATTATATAATGTTATTACCATTTCAGTCGGCAAACCTCTCGCATGTGCCGCCGCACTGATTAGCATATCCAACTAAAAAGTGTGCAAAATTACTACTTTTTTCCCATTCTTGCAAATTATTTCGCGTTTTTTTGTATTTTTTCGCAAATTATCTTGCGTATTCCATAAAAAAGCCGTACCTTTGCGCACGATTTCGTTTTGCTTAACCTAACCAACCATTATGTTCACCAATCGTTCATACATATTTCTGCTCCCTGCCCTTGTCGCTTTGTTTGCAGTAGCATGCCAAGAATCCGCATATATCAACGGTCCGGGGCAAAATATCTTCAACCAAGACAGCATCGTTCCTATCGTAGAACCCGAACCTATGCCCGATCCCGAAGGAGTGGATATTCCCGAAGGTACCTTGGATGTTGTCCAAGCATGCGATACATGCGCAAAACTCGCAGTGGGAGATACTACTACAACAAAGTGCTACGTCAAAGGCTGGATTGTTGCCATTGACGAAGGAAACGCTACTGCGATTGAGAAATATGGCAATGCTGTCTTCACTATTGCTACCACCACAGACGAACGGGCTACCAAACGATTCATTGCCTATCAGGTAATGGGCAAAAATGGCGAAAAAATTAACAGACAAGAGATGGTTCAATTAGGCGACTTCGTGGTCATTTACGGAGAGTTGATGAACTTTAACGGCACCGCCGAGACCGTCGGAAGAGGAGTTGCATATATCTATACCAGCAACAACCCCGAGTTCAATAAAGTCATCCCTGACCCCGAGCCCACTCCCGACCCCGAAGGATTCGAAATACCCGAAGGGACCCTCAATGTGTATGAAGCACGCAATATCTGCGCCCAATTGGAAAGCGGGCAAACCACAGGACAAAAGTACTACGTCAAAGGATGGGTGAAAAAACTGCATAACAATAATGCGGATGCAATAGCATCGTATGGCAACGCACAGTTCTACATAGCTGCAACCAACGATCCCAACGCAGAGAAAGACTTTATGGCGTTCCAAGTATATGGCAAAGACGGACAAAAAATCTCCAATCCTGATATGGTGCAAGTGGGAGACTTCGTTATCCTTTATGGCGAGTTGACCAATTATAACGGCACCTACGAGACCGTTGGAAAAGGCGCGGCATATATCTACGCCAGCACGAACGAACTTTTCAATACAAAAGAAGAAGAAAAACTATCACCCGACCCGGAGGGAGCAGACATCCCTGAAGGCACGCTTAATATCTACGAAGCACGTGAGATTTGCTCGAAGTTAGCAACTGGCGCAGAAACCTCCGAGAAATACTATGTAAAGGGCTGGATTAAGAAACTTCACAATAAAAATGCAGATGGTATAGCTAACTTCGGCAACGCGCAGTTCTATATGTCTCCCGTCAACGATGGCTCTGTTTCCGTAGATTTTATGGCTTACCAAGTGTATGGCAAGAACGGGCAAAAAATTACCGATCCCGCGAGTGTAGCAGAAGGCGACTTCGTAGTCGTTTATGGCAAATTGACCAACTACAACGGTACCTACGAGACAGTAGGAAGGGGTGCTGCGTATATCTATTATAGCAACAACCCCAACTGGTAAAATCTTGCGAATTCTGGAACATTTACCATACCGCATCTTTCAAGAGTTATAGTAAGGTGTATGTAAGGGCCTAATAAGGTTCTAATACGCTCCAAAAGCAGTGGAAATTTGGAACATTTCACAAAACAATACTAACTAAACAAAATTATTCTAACAATTATGAAGAAACTACTTCTCGCTGCCGTGATGGCAGTAGCAAGCATCTCGCTTGCAGTAGCACAGCCCCGTGCTGTCGGTGTAAACCTCGGCTATGGTGTTGATGTTTCGTACCAACACAGCCTTGGCACAGCCAACATGATCGACTTGTCTGTAAACGTGCCCTTCTTCAATGGTATCGGTGCAACTTGCACCTACGATTGGATTGATCCCTTCAATGCACCTGTTCCTTGGAACGAAAAAGGAGAATGGCATTGGTATATGGGTGTCGGTGCTGGTGCTGGTATCTATGGTTTCCAAGCTCCCGATTGGTTCGTTGGTGCAGTAGGACATGTTGGCATTGAGTATGATTTCTGGTTCCCCTTCCAACTCTCCTTGGATTGGCGTCCTAACATTGGTGTTGTTGGACATAATGGCGGAGGAGCAGACTTTAACATCAATGGTTTATGGTCTGGCATTACTCTTGGCGTACGCTACAAGTTCTAATCGCTATTATTTCAACTTTCCCAAAGGGCTGTTTCCAAAACGGAGACAGCCTTTCTCTTTCTTCTATATACTTCCAAATTCCAAAAATCACAACAAATTTGCAAATAAATTTGCATATATCAAAAATTATTACTACCTTTGCGCACTTTTTGGTGCAATACCTATCCGGGTGCGCAGGCGTCCTCGCCTGCTTAATCGCAAATCCTAAATTCGAAAATCGTAAATCAAAAAATAATTATGGCAAGTTTACAAAAAATTCGTAACCATGGCGCCCTGCTGATTACCATTGTGGGCGTTGCGATGCTCGCCTTCATCCTTGGCGATTTCCTCAACTCAGGAAGTACACTCTTCAACAAGGGACGCGAGAATATCGCTACTATCGAAGGTCAAGACGTACATTACACCGAGTACGAGGCGGCGCGAGAGCAACTAACTGAAGTGTACAAGATTGAGACAGGTCGCACCGATTTCGATGAGGATTTGTCCGCACAACTGCGTAACCAAGTTTGGCAGATGATGCTCATGGACTATACCCTCCGCGCACAGGCTGAAAAAATCGGTATGGACATCACTTCTGATGAACTCTCCGAGCTCTGCATCGGACAGAACCCTCACCAGATCATCCGCACCCGTCGTGCCTTCTTCGACCAAACGGGACAATTCAGCCGCGCAAACTTAGTACAATTCCTCAATAGCATTGAGCAAGAGCCAGAAGATGCAGAGCAGAGCGCAAACCTCAAGCAAGCCAAGTCCTATTGGATGTATTGGGAGAACGCCGTGCGCCTGACCTACCTCCAAGAGAAATACACCAACTTGCTGCAAAACCTTGTGCAAGCCAACTCCTTGGAAGCTAAATATGCATTCGACGCACGTCAGCAGAGTGTTTCCGCACAATATGTGATGAAACCCTACTATGCCGTTGCAGATAGCCTTGTAAAGGTGAGCGAGAGCGACATCAAAGCGCTCTACAAACAGCACAAACTCCTCTACAAGCAGACGCCAAACCGCGCTATTGCTTACGTTTCTTTCCCCATCGTACCCTCTGAGCAGGACTTCGCAGAGGCTGAGAAACTGATGCAGAGCCTTGAGGAGGAGTTCCGCACTTCCGACGATGTAGCATTAGTAGTGAACACCAACTCCGATATCTCATACGACGGACGCGACTACTCTATTGAGACCGTCCCCGCAGCATACAAGGAATTTGCTTTAGCAAAAGGAGCTAAAGCCGGTGATTTCACTGGTATTCAGTTC
>CAMFEN010000118.1 GCA_945949375.1 uncultured Bacteroidales bacterium
CTGGTGGCTGTGGATAAGCCGCAGGGCGCGCGCGTGGCGAAAGGCGATGCGGTATGTTGGATGGAGCATGCCGACCTCGTGGAGACCGCGGTGAGCGCTGCCAAAGAGGTTGTCGGGAAGGTGAAGAAAGCCGTAAAAGAAGCCGTGGCGCAAGCCGACAGCGAGGTGCTGCCGCCGACGAAGAGCAAGTGGAGAGAAGGGATGGTGGCAAAGCGGTAATCGCCTTGCACGGCTACGCCGAGCAGAGATTGGGAAGGATTTTTGACGGAGGATGTTTGCACAGATTGCTTCGGATAGACTCTGTTGAAATCCTTAAAATCTCGCGAGCGACTGCGAGCAGGATGATAAAAAGAACAATGCTGACAAACGAAATAACATACAAAATTCGTGGTGCTATATTCAAAGTGTATTCTGCTTTGGGACCGGGGTTATACGAATCGGTGTATCAGACAGCATTAGCCTATCAATTACAAGTCGAAGGTCTAGAAGTAAGAACAGAAGTACCAATTTCTATTCACTACGAGGACATAGAGATACCGATGGCGTTTCGCATAGACATCCTTGTGAACAACAGAGTTATCGTTGAACTGAAATCTGTAGCCGAGTTAGAGAGAATACATTACAAGCAGTTGCGAACATATCTTCGCTTATCACATTTGAAAACAGGCATATTAGTTAATTTTAATACTGATGACATCTTACGGTCAACTCACACTATTGTAGATGAAAAGAGTTGGAATTGATAGTAATAACCTTATTCTAATACAAACACTTATTTATGAAAAAGTACAATTTTAATGCAGGACCGAGTATCCTGCCGCAAGAAGTGATTAAGCAGACGGCTGATGCCGTGTTGGACTTTCATGGAGAGGGACTCTCTATCCTCGAAATCAGCCACCGTGCGAAGTATTTCCAACCCGTAGTGGACGAAGCAGAAGCACTCTTCAAGGAGTTGCTCAATATTCCCGAGGGCTATCGTGTGCTCTTCTTGGGCGGCGGCGCGAGCCTGCAGTTCTGCATGATTCCGTATAACTTCCTTGAGAAGAAAGCGGCATACCTGAACACGGGTGTATGGTCGAAGAAAGCCATCAAAGAGGCAAAGGGCTTCGGCGAGGTAGAGGTAGTGGGCGAGTCCACCAACTCCATCCCGAGCGGCTATGAGATTCCGCAGGATGCCGATTACTTCCACATCACGACCAACAACACTATCTTCGGTACGGAAATCTCGGAGCGCAAACTGCAAGAGATCTACGCCAAGAAAGGGAATGTGCCTTTGATTGCCGATATGTCTTCGGATATCCTCAGTCGCCCGATTGACGCAAGTCAGTATGAGGTGATTTACGGCGGTGCGCAGAAGAACATTGCGCCGGCGGGTGTAACCTTCGTGATTGTGAAAGAGTCGGCGCTTGGCAAGGTGTCGCGCTATATCCCGACGATGCTCAACTATCAGACGCATATCGACGGCGGCTCGATGTTCAACACGCCTCCTGTATTGCCTATCTACACGGCATTGCTCAACCTCCGTTGGCTGAAAGCGCACGGCGGCGTAGCATGGATAGACCAACGCAATCAGCAGAAAGCAGACCTGCTCTACGATTGCCTTGACCACTCGAAGATGTTCGTGCCGACTATCCTCGACAAGGAAGACCGCTCGCGCATGAATATCTGCTTCGTGCCCAAGCCCGAATACGAGGAGTTGAAAGACGACTTCTTCAAGTTCGCGAGCGAGCGTGGCATGGTAGGTATCAAGGGACACCGCTTGGTAGGCGGCTTCCGCGCAAGTTGCTACAACGCGATGGATGTAGAAGGCGTGCAGGCGCTGGTAGATACCATCAAAGCTTACGAGGCGAAACTATAAGATGGAACGATTCTATGAAAATCCCAAGCGGGAGGAGAAGAGAACAACCGTATTTTACACAACACTTGTTAATCGTATGAAAGTATTAGTAGCAACCGAGAAACCCTTTGCGAAAGTGGCTGTAGACGGCATTCGCGAGGTGGTAGAGCAAGCAGGTTACAGCCTCGTTTTGCTGGAGAAATATACCGAGAAGCAGCAGTTGCTGGACGCTGTGGCAGACGCTGATGCACTCATCATCCGCTCTGATGTGGTGGATGCAGAGGTGCTGGACGCTGCGAAGCAGTTAAAGATAGTAGTGCGCGCAGGCGCAGGCTACGACAACATCGACTTGGCAGCCGCAAGCAGCCACGGCGTGGTAGCGATGAACACCCCCGGGCAGAACTCCAACGCCGTAGCCGAGTTGGCATTAGGCTTGATGGTGTATGCCGTGCGCAATTTCTACAACGGCACCAGCGGCAGCGAGTTGAAGGGAAAGAAATTAGGTATCCACGCCTTCGGCAATGTGGGTCGCAATGTGGCGCGTATTGCGCAGGGCTTCGGCATGGAGGTGTATGCCTACGATGCCTTCTGCCCCGACGAGGCGATGACGGCTGCCGGCGTAACGCCGCTGCATAGCGCGGAGGAACTCTACAGCACTTGCCATATCGTGAGCCTGCATATCCCCGCTACACCGGAGACCAAGCAGAGCATCAACCACGCCCTTGTGAACCGTATGCCGAAGGGCGGTATCCTTGTGAACACCGCACGCAAAGAGGTGATTCACGAAGACGAGTTGATTCAACTCATGCAAGAGCGCTCTGACTTGAAGTATATCACCGACATCATGCCCGCTGCCGACATGAAGTTCCGCACCCTGTTTGAGGGACGCTATTTCGCCACCCCGAAGAAGATGGGCGCACAGACAGCGGAAGCCAATATCAATGCCGGTATCGCCGCTGCCAAGCAGATTGTGGACTTCATCGAGAACGGGAATACCCGTTTTCAAGTGAACAAGTGATTTTTGTTTGACCGCGCTTCGCGCTGAAAGACCGCCTATGGCTGAAAGACCGCGCTACGCGCTGAGAGACCGCCTGCGGCTGAAAGACCGCTGCGCTGAAAGACTGAGATACCATCGGAACTGAATCATTCGGACAGCGAAGCGGTCGGGCAGCGAAGCGGTCGGACAGTGAAACGGTCTATCTTACCATTCAAATGAGAAGAATCCTTATTAGCATACTGCTAACGTTTTGTTATAGCGCTACCTATGCACTCCATGTGAAGTGTGTAGGTAGCGCTACGCAAATAGTGAACCAAAAGACCGACACTATCTTCCTCTTTGCCGATGAGGTGCATCTGGCTACTACAGATGGCTCGTCGGTGGACTGGCATCGCATCAGCGACAGCGACAGCAGCGTAGTAGCCACCAACAGGAATGAGATTTTCCCCGACGACGGCGGCTACTACATTAACTATAACGGCGCGAGGGAGTATTTCTACGCTTTCTCCTACCCTACCTATCAACCGAGAGACCTTCTGCTCACAGTGAGCCCTTCCTGCACGGCTACGGAACTGCGCTTGGAAGGGACATTGCCTGAGATTCAGTATATCACCCCCACCGGACAGACGCGCACTGTGGCGCGCAAGTGTCGTATCTCGTACACCGACCTTGCTTGGAATAGCGAGAGTCTGCAATGGGAAGACTCGGTTGCCGTTCTGGACGAGCAACCGCTCAGGATAGGCACCTATAGCCTGCCGGCCATATGCAAGGCAACGGATATCGTGCTGACCTACGAGCCCCTTGCGGAGCAGTTGGGCTTGCCTCAGGATTCGGTGATTACCTATTTGGATGCCCCCATTGCTGTGCGCAGCATGCCCACCTCTGTAACGACGGTGCGCGGTACGGCAGGCGAGCTGTGCAACGAGGTGGAGCGACCGACCGACGCGTCTGTGCTCACAGGTTCTGCACCCTTAGAGATTCTCTTCAAAGCCAATGCCACGCCTACGGCAGAATACTACGAATGGCAGATATACAAAGCCACACAACGGATTGTCTCGCGCACCGACGCCGAGACGCGCTACACCTTCACCGAGCCCGGTAACTACCGCGTAGTGTCCTATGTGAGCAACAGCCATTGCCCTTGCGGCGACACCCCGGAAGACTGCCAACGCGACAGCACGGAGATAAGCATCAGCGTGAGCGAGTCTATGCTGCTTGTGCCCAATGTGTTCACGCCCAACGGAGACGGGAAGAACGATGAGTTTCGCGTGCTTTATCGCTCCATCAAGGAGTATCATATATGGGTCTATAACCGCTGGGGGAAGTTGGTTTATGAATCCACAGACCCTGCCAAAGGCTGGGACGGCACTATCCACAATCATCCTGCCGCAGAGGGGGCGTATTTCTATGTGATTCGCGCCCTCGGCACCGATGCCGCCGTCAATGCAGAATACCGCACCAAAGCCGCCTACAAGCGGGCAAAAGACCAATCGGATGAGACAATAATAGGTGTCTATCAACTGTCCGGCGATATCAACCTGCTACGAGGGAAATAGAGAAACTATAAATAACGCTGCAAATTGTCCGGGTGCGCAGGGTCCCCGCCTGTTGAAGAAAAACACCGCCTGCTTTCAAGGAGGTGCGGTTTCCAGGCCGCACCATATATAGAAAGACTATAAATAAAGGAAAACTACAACGAATATGAAAAAACTGTTTATCACTATGGCACTTGCTGCTACTACGCTGGTTGCCGGTGCGGCTACCGACAACCCGTTCTTCCACTATAAGGAGTGGAAGACCCCACACGGGACCTATCCTTTCAATGAAATCAAAGCCGAGCACTACATGCCTGCTTTCGAGGAGGCGATGAAGCAAGGTCTGGCGGACATCGACGCTATCGTCAATAACACCGCTGCCCCCACCTTCCAAAACACCATCGAAGCCTACGAGAAATCGGGCGAGATGCTGACCATCGTGGCAGGGTGCTTCTATAACCTGACATCCAGCGAG
>CAMFEN010000119.1 GCA_945949375.1 uncultured Bacteroidales bacterium
GCGAATTTGTTGTGCGATGACCTCTACCACCACCTGCTTACCCGTGCGGTCGGCAATACGCCAGTGTACGGTGGAACCTCGTGGGTCGGTAGCAATAATCTGCAAGCGTTGCAAAGCATTGACCGCTTCATCCACAGAGGCGCAACGACTGAGCAGCCACGACACGACCTGCATGTCGCTGATACTCTCGTTCACGAGTGTGCTGTCAAAGGGGGCATACTCGCCATAGTGCGGAAAGTAAAACAAGCCAGCGGCAAGTCCAGCCTCGTTCATGCCATCCACCACGAACTCATCGCGCTCTACCGCTAAGCCCACATAGCCGTACTTAGCGGTGAAGCGCATGCCGTCTTCCTGTCCGCTCGGGGTGTAAGAGCGCTGGCGATAGCCTCGCGGGACGATGACATAGCGGCTATTGAGGTCGCTGCCTGCCAACTCGATGGTGCGCGCGATGACAGGCGAGCCGTCCGCCGAATGCAGAGTGATACCCGTGCAAGCCTCCGCAGGCTGCACAAACAAAAATAGACATAGCGTCAAACAAAAGAAAGGAAACGTTTTCATAGTGGTAAAAAGGTTAAGGTGAAACAAAAAAGAAAACAAGTAGCGAAAAAAGGACGATTCGCTACTTGTTTTGCTACAAATAATGTGCCAAAGCTGACCGCTTCGCTGTCTGACCGTTTCACTATCCGACCGCTTCACTGAACGACCGCTTCGCTGTCCGACTGATTAAGTTTTGATAGAATATCGGTCTTTCAGCGCAAAGCGCGGTCTGTTAGCGTTAGCGGTCGGACAGTCGTAAGACGGTCTTATACCAACTCTTTGCGCAGGGCTTCTACCATCTCGCTGTACTCGGCATCGGAGAGATAGACTTTGCCCGGGTTCATCTGGAAGGTGCCACCGTAGTCAGGACCGTCTATGTACTTCGGTGCGAGGTGGAAATGGAGGTGCGAGAGTTTGTCGGAGTAGGCGCCGTAGTTGATTTTCTCGGGATGGAAAAGCTTTTGCATGGCGCGGGTAACCTGCGCTACGTCTGCCATAAAGGCATTGCGCTCCTCGTCGCTCAGTTCGTTGAGGTCGTTCACGTGCTTGTCATACGCCACGAGGCAACGTCCATGGTAGGTCTGCTCTTTGAAGAGGAAGGCACGGGAGCCTCGCAGGTGCGCAATCCCGATCATCAGGTCTTTCTGCGTCTGATTGTTTTGGCAATACAGACAATCTTTCGGGTCGGAATACATGTGGGAATTATGAATTATGAATTATGAATTATGAGGGCATTATTGATAAAACACCTAAGTTTAGGGTTTATCCACGCCGGCTATGACGGCGTTGCGTACTGCTGCTATGGCTTCATCGGGGTCGGGGTATTGTTTGAGGTCGATGGGTTGACCGACATGCAGGTGGATGGGGTGGCGTGTTACGAACTTTGCTTTGCGGTTCATGGCTTCGTAGCATCCGGAGAGGGAGATGGGGATGACGGGCAGTCCAAGGTCTAAGGCTATCTGGAAAGCACCGCGCTTAAAGCGTCCTACCTGTCCATCTTTCGAGCGGGTGCCCTCGGGGAAGATAACGGTGCTTACGCCGTTGACCAACTGCTTCTCTATCGCTTGCAGGCTGCGGAAGGACGAACGGGCATTGGTGCGCTCTACAAAGATATGCCCTGCGCATTTGCATGCCGTGCCGACGAAAGGAATCTTGCGTATCTCTGCCTTCATCAGCCATTTATAGACCACGGGCAAGTAACCGTATATCGCCCACACGTCTAACATCGACTGGTGGTTGCTGACAAAGACATAGGACTGTCCTTTTTGGATATGCTCTAATCCGGTAACCTTCACCGGCAGGAAGAGCAACCAAAAGAAGGAGCGCGACCAGAACATTTGCTCGAGATGCACAAAGCGCGCATTTCTCCACGGAGAGAAGATAATGGTAAATAGTGCGGTGAAAATAGTGAGCACTATCAATAGGGGTAAGGCTATCAGGTACTGATATACAACGTAAAGGAATTTCATAGGCATTTTGTTTATTTGCGCAAAGGTATATAAAATTTCCGACATACACAAAAAAAACTGCTTTTTTCCATAGGAAAGGCATGTTTCTTACGGGTATGCGTGTTTTTTCTCATTATAAACAAAAAAACTACCTGAGTTTGTTTCAGATAGTTTCTTGCTATGTGATCCGTGCAGGATTCAAACCTGCAACCCCCACATCCGTAGTGTGGTACTCTATTCAGTTGAGCTAACGGACCCCTTTTATGATAATTCTTTTCCAGTTTGAGCGAGGAAAAGCGCTATCGGTTGAATTAGGCGGTGCGGACGAGACTCGAACTCGCGACCTACGGCGTGACAGGCCGGTATTCTAACCAACTGAACTACCGCACCATTTAGCGTTGTGCATTGTTCAACCGATAGGCTTCTTTTCAAAAGCGAGTGCAAAGGTACTGCTTTTTTTTGAAATGACCAAATTTTTTGAAGAAAAAATGCAAAAAAAGTGCAAATAAGCGTTTTTTGTATAATTTGTCAACATATTTTTTCAGGAACTTGATTCGTTTTTAGGTATGGTGCACGCATTTGCGTGTGTCTGCTTTGTATAGTAGCGAGTTAGTATTCATCCAAGTAAATCACCCAATAATAACCTAATAATAACCTAATAATCACCTAATAATAACCTAATAATCACGCAATACTGTTTCGGTTGTGGTGCGGAGAGGTCTCGGTCGGGCTTCGACATTAAATTAGTTACTCTCCGCTCGGGGGTCCGGCTTAACGCAGGTGTGATGCCTGTCAGTTATGTGAAAGCAGGCGTGGAGGTCGGTGTGCTCGGAAAGAGAATGAGACCAAGAATCTTATTTTGAGCTCAAGTGAGTAAGTGTGTCCTGAGGGGGAGAAAAGTAGGGACGTTTACCGAAGGGGGTAAAATAATAGTCAATTATCACGAAAAATTCTACCCTATGAGGCTTGCGTATGTTTTATTTTCTTTGTATCTTTGCATCGTTGTTTGTTTGTGGGGCTCGGGAATGGTGTTTTTCAGCCTTCAGAGCAAACGAAGATACCTTATTTTAGCGATAGATTATGAAGCAGTATTTTTCTTTCTTTTTGTTAGGAATCAGTTTGTTAGCCTTTTCGGCGACGCTGTCTGCGTCGTCGTCGGTGCTTGCCTTCCCGGAGGCGTTAGGTTATGGTGCTTACGCTACGGGCGGTCGCGGGGGGGTAGTGTATTATGTTACTCGCTTGGACGATGCGCTCAACGGCGATGGTACGCCCGCGGAGGGCACGCTACGCTGGGCATTGACTACCGGCGACGACACGCCTCGCACGGTGCTCTTTCAGGTATGCGGGACTATCTACCTGCAATCGGTATTGAAACTGCAACATCCCAACGTAACGATAGCGGGTCAGACGGCTCCGGGCGGCGGTATCTGTATTGCGGGGGCAAACATCTATGTGTGCAAGCCGAATGTGATTATTCGTCATATCCGTTTTCGCGCGGGGGATATTCCTACGAAGAACTACCCTGCTTTGGACGTGGAGAACACGCGCAATGTGATGATTGACCACTGCTCGTTCACTTGGTCGATGGAGGAGTGCTTGACGCTTTATGATACCGACTCGACGACAGTGCAATGGTGCATTATCGGTGAGGGTCTATACAACTCGAAGCACAAGAAGGGAGCCCGCGCTTACGCTACGCAGTGGGGTGGCGAGCATGGGACAATGTGCTACTGCCTTATCAGCAACTGCCTGAATCGCACACCGCGGTTCAACGGTGTGCGCGATGAGGCAGACTTAGCCAACGGGAAGCGCAATCATGATGCACAAGTGGACAATGTGTTCTACAACAATGTGATTTTCAACTGGGGGAAGAAGAATTCGCTCTATGGTGGCGAGAACGACACAACGAAGAACCATGATGCCGACGGCACGCCGCTGGGCTACAACCGTGTCTATATGCTCCACAACTACTTCCGTGCGGGACCTGCCACGATGGCAGCCAATCTCTCGGAGCGTTATTTTGTGCAAGGGAGCAAGAAAGGGGACTATGGGCAATGGTATTTGGAAGGCAATATATTTGAGCCGAACAATAAGTTCAACCCGCAGAAGCCGGCATGGCATGCCGATACGCTGGCGAAAGTGAATGCGGATAACCTGTACGGCTACACACGGGGTTATGCGTATCGGGCTTTCAACTTAGACGGTGCGGCCGCCAATGCCGAAAACTATGCCAAGTATGTGATGGATAGTGCACAGTGGTTAGTTATTTCAGCAGGCGGGGACGCTTGCGCGCCGGGACATTTTCGTGAACATATGTCAGTGGTTAGCGGGCAAAAAGCCTATCAGATGGTAACGATGGGCGCAGGTGCTACCCTACCCCGCCAAGATGAGCAGGATGCTCGCATGTTGGCGGAGGCGGCCGGTACTACTGACCCGCAGTATGTGGGACCGTCGGCACCGCAAAACCTTGGTATTATTGACTCGCAGGAGGACATTGCGTTTAGTCGCGAGGACTATTTCTATATCAACGATTCAACGGTGATGGGCGGCTATCCTTTCCTTGATGCTGTAGAGGGTGATTCGTTGGCATTGGATACGGATGGCGACGGGTTGCCCGACCTGTATGAGATGGAGATAGGGCTGGATGCGTTGGACGGAGCGGATGGAGCGGTGATCACTTCAGAGGGGTATAGCCAACTGGAAATATACCTCAATGGTGTGGCAAGCGGCGCGATAGACAATCGCCGTTATGAGACGGAGCCATATATTTCTCAAGAGATCGGAAGAGCGTCGTGTAGGGAAAGAGTGTAGATCTCGGTGG
>CAMFEN010000120.1 GCA_945949375.1 uncultured Bacteroidales bacterium
TTTCGGTGTGGGTGAGTATGTAACTTCCGCACAAACGGTCACCGTTCGTGGTACCGAGTCGCCTTTCGACCAAGGATTTGTGGTGCTGACCAATGCAGATGGCTCGTTTGAATTAACGATTCCCGCTGCCCAAGACGGTCAGCATATCGGTGGGGCTTGGACGGCTTCGCTGAATCAACCTGCTACCATCGCTTTCACCCACTATGCAAAGGCTGACAAGCAGTTGGTACTCAGTGAAGGTTCGTATAACCAATACAAAAAAGTTCGCGCTGTAGATGCTGCATGGAATGAGTTAGGCAAGACCTATTATCGCTTTGCGCCTGCGAATACGCCTGATACTTGGTGCGCAGATTTGGCAGGTTGGGTTGTCGTGCCTGATTATGAGGAGACCGCAACGGTTAAGGCTAAATTGCAATTCCCTGTGGAGACCGGCTACTGCGTAGGTACTTACAAAGGGGCTTCTGTGCGTGCAAAACTGACTATGAACTATCCCGATGGAGTGGTTACGTTTGTGGCTCCTGTGGCTGCAGATGGTACGTTCCAAGTGAATATCCCTGTGAAAACGGCTAACAGCACGATGAACGCAGACAACATCAGCCTGTTTGATAATAAGACCGATGAGTTCAAACACTATTTGGCTTCCAAAGTGGAAGTGCTGGAAGGACAGTATTCTCTACGCAATAAAATTGAGGCTGAGAACGGTACATGGAACAACAAGTGGACTATCTACTATACCTTCGCTCCTACTTCTGTTGCTACCGACTACACGACCAACCTGTTGGGCTGGGTATCCAAACCCGAAGGCTGGGCTGAACAAGTGCAATGGACTTCTACGATTATGATGCCCGTAGAGACCGGATTCTGGAGAGGCGCTTATGAGCCATTGGCGGGCAAGAAGGTGCAAGTATCCTATACGGTGAACGGTACTTCATTCAACCCTGTGGTAAAGACCGATGCGCAAGGTGTCGTTACATGTCCTATCTATTTGCAGTACGGTTTGGAAACACCTTCTATCAACATTAAAGTATTTGAGGAAGAGATGGTGCACTACTACAATCCGAAGAATGCTGAGGCTACCACCACCTTGGAGGGTTCCTATTCCATTCGTCTGCGTACTCCGCAAACGGCTACTTGGGATGCAGAGCGTACATACTATATGCAGTTCAATCCTGACGCCTCCGTGCAAACCACTTTGCTCAGTTGGACCAACAACATCGCAGAATGGTATGTATTGGACAACAAGAAAGATAATGCTACCATCAAACTATATGCTCAGAAGGCAATAGAATCCACTACTTCCAAGAGCCACGAGGCTGCTTGGACTACTGCCGACAAGATGAAAGCCACCATAAACATTTACGATGCGTTTGGATATTCGATTGCTACGGTGAACCGTCAGGTAAGCGGACAAAACATTAATTTCACATTGCCTATGAGTGAGGCAATCGAGAGTGGGGTTACCGAACTGAAGTTCACTGTGAAACTGGAGAACGAGACCTCGGACAATACTGCTTTCACGCACTATGCTGACCCAGCTTCGGATACCAAGACAACGCTATTGGGTAATTACAAGGGTGCAAATAACCTCGTTAACGAGTCGGCTACGGCAAATGGCAAGACGTTTGAAGTTAAGCAGTCTGCTAAGGCGCTCTTCTATGAGGCCGGTAGTTATTCTACCCCCTCGGGCTACAACTGGTCTGCTATCTTGAGCGAGGAGATTTAGTACCTATCTAATGATCTCTTAATTCTTAATTTTGAATTAATATGAAACGTATAGCAACTTTGGCGCTGTCGCTGGTATTGGCGGCAGCAGCCATTGCCCAAGAGGCACCTGCGGGAGACAAACCGCAGCGAGTGAAGAAACAACTGAAAGACTATAGCGAGTACCTGCCCAAAGCAGGGGAGTTTTCAGTCGGCTTTTCATTGAATCCTATTGCTACATTCGTTGGCAATCTCTTCAATGGAAATACCTTTAACTCTTTGGATAACCTCGCAGGTGAGCCGATGTTTTGCCCCACTCCTTCCATCGTATCGATAGTTGGCGGCTATATGCTGACCGACCAGTTGGGAGTGAAGGTCAATTTAGGTTTCGGCTGCAATGTGTATTCTCGCAATGGTTACGCCCAAGATGATGCGGCTTTGCTGCTAAATCCATTGAGCGAGGCGAAAGTGGTAGATTCCTATAAGGACAAACGCTTGTCGGGAAGTATTGCGGCGGGCGTTGAGTATCGAGTGGGCAAACAGTCGCCCGTGCAGGGGGTATTTGGTGGTGGTGTGCTGTATGCGCTCGGTCATGAGGCACACTCCTACAAATATGGTAATGCCATCACGGAACTCAATCAAGCTCCTTCGCACAACACGACGATTTTCCCGACTCCGGTAACCACTGCTGCGATACCGTATATGCCGAATGCACGTATCTTGTCCGACCAAGCAACGAACCTAATCCACCGTGTGGGTATCTATGCGTCGGTAGGGGTAGAATGGTTCGTGGCGCCGAAGATTTCTCTTGGAGCCAATGTGAACTTGAATCTATGCTATGTGGTTAATCCGGCGCGTCAGACCGTGTATGAGGGCTGGAACAACGTAACGGCGCAAGTGGAGGAATATACCGACTTGGTAGCTCCCGCGAGCCATGGCTTCATCTTCTCTACCGATAATATCGGCGCGAACCTGATGCTGAACTTCTATTTCTAACCCAATAGTCCACTGAAAAAGCAGGCGGCGCGCCTGCTTTCAAGGAGGTGCGGTCTCGAACCGCACCTCCTTTTTTGTTCGGGTGCGCAGGCGTCCCCGCCTGCTTTATCAAAGATTATTCGGGGACACCGAAAGGCTGACTTATAAAGCAGGCGGGGACGCCTGCGCACCCGGACAGACCCTCTCTAACTCCCCCTTGAAGGGGGAGAAAATAGCAGGCGTGGACGCCTGCATATTTATTCTACACTCACGAAGTCTCCAAAGGGCAGGATATGCGCCACTTGGGTGTATCTTTTCTTGTGTAAATCAATGTTCTGTTCAAAAGGAATGGGTGTGGTAGAATCAAAGCAGATGACAGCATAGTAAGGTGCATTCTCCGCTGAAAACCCCTTTTCGCGCAATGCCTCAGCCGTCCATATCTGAAAACCTTTACGTTTTTGCTTGAAGAGCAAAGGATCCTCTCCATTGGTATGCAGGCATACATATCCCAATCTCTCAAATCCTTGTTTAACCAACAATGAACCCTTGGAATCTCCGGCGCGGAGATAAGTGATGCCTAAGCGCATTGCCAACTCGCGGTCTTTCTCACGCATGTGATTAACCAATACCGTTGCCTCTTTCGCATTCTCACGCATTTTACGGAAGAGTTTCTCGCGCTTATCGCTGTCCTCCAGCGCCTGCCGTCTGCGCAGCGATAAATCTACGAATTGGGGTTCTTGCTCTATGCCGATATAGTTTCGTCCGAGAAGATTGGCAGCAATACCGGTTGTGCTACTGCCCGCAAACGGGTCAAGGATGGTATCGCCGACATTCGTAGAAGCCAAAATGATACGATACAATAGGCGTAGCGGTTTTTGGGTGGGGTGCTTTCCCTGTTCTTTTTCCCATTGGCTTACCGCAGGAATCCGCCACACATCGGTCATCTGCGTGCCACCGTTCAACTGCTTCATCGTCTCGTAGTTGAACTTGTGGCTTGTCTTTTCATTCTTGCGTGCCCAAATAATGAGTTCTGTGGAAAAGTTAAAATACTTGCACGACAAGTTAGGTGGCGGGTCAGTTTTCTGCCATGTGATAGTATTCAGCACCTTATATCCTAACTCTTGCAAACAACGCATCACCACGTGGATATTATGGTGCGTGCCACTAATCCAAATCGTGCCATTCTCTTTCAGTTTAGGGCGGCAGAGTGAGAGCCACTGACGATTAAAAGCATAGATATATTCCGGTGTACCTCCTTTGTCCCAATCACCTTTGTCTACACATACCTGCTTGCCGCTCTGCACACTGATACCACCGTTGCTCAAGAAATACGGCGGGTCGGCAAAAATAGCATCAATAGAGTTATCCGCTATCTCGGTCAGCCGACTCATACAATCACCTTGCAGAAGGCGGAAGTCGGAGTATGTAGGCGATATATCCATTATAAGTTCTTCAATAATTGTTCGTAAGCACTCCACGACATAAATCGACCTTGACCATTTGGATAATTGACGTCTTCTTGTCCCCAAATCCATTTATATGCCTTAATCAGTTCTTCCGGTTTTTCTCCTGTTTGAAAAGACAAGGCTCGTATATCATTTATGAAATCATTAGGCTCCTCACCATTCAATGTCTTTTCAAGAAGTGAGATTAATCTCTTGCCCTCTTCAGGATTTTCTTTGCATTTAGCAGTTACATCCTCCAATATTTGCTTATGTGAGATCTGCCAAAGTGAAGTTTTACTCGGGTCATAAATGAAGACCAAAATATCTTCTTTCTTCGGGTGTCCATATACACTTTTTCCGCCCGGCTTCGTAATAACGATATTACGACCATCATCACATTGCTCTACCTCATACCCTCGGTATTCGATAGCAGCTACTTGTCTCATAAATTCTGCACGTGGGGCATTTCTTAGGTTGATTTTCTTTAAGTCAATAGAATGTGAATAGACGTTCTTTGCCATATTAATTGATTTTTGAAATAAATTCGTTTATGGTTGTTAAATTGTATATGCTCGGGATAGCGGCGAATGCTTCTTCCAATTTGTTGCGGGCAGAGTTCCAACCAATGCCGTCCGTAATCCAAACAAACTCAAAGCCGTGTACACCA
>CAMFEN010000121.1 GCA_945949375.1 uncultured Bacteroidales bacterium
CAACGTCATCACGTCTTCTTGACCTTTGATAAAGCCCATCTCCACATCCAACGAGATATACTCGTTCAGATGGCGACTCGTGTTGTGTTTCTCCGCACGGTAGGCAGGAGCAATCTCAAACACGCGCTCGTACACGCCCACGCCTATCTGCTTGTAGAACTGAGGCGACTGCGCCAGATACACCTGCTTGCCGAAATAGTCCATCTTGAATACATTGGCTCCACCCTCGGCACCCTCAGAAACAATCTTCGGGGTATAGATTTGCGTGAAGCCGTTCTCTGTCAGGAAGTCCGCAAACGCTTTGGTGATAGTGCTCTGCACCTTCAGTATCGCCATATCGCGCGGGTTGCGCAAAGTAACCTGACGGTTGTCGAATTTATAGCGTAGCAACGTCTCCTCATCGCCAAACTTCAGCGCGTTCATGTCCACCACCTCGGGCGTGGTCGGACGTGAGAGCACGCGGACGGTGCTTACTGCAACCTCTATCGTGTTGTAGAACGCCGCAGGGTCCTTTATCTTCGCCTCACCGACTATTCCTTCTATGGTTACCGCCATCTCGCGGCAGAGACCGTTCAGCGCTATCTCGTTGCCCTCCTCGTTGAAGAAGCGCGATGTTTCGTTCTGCACCACGGCTTGCAACAATCCACGAGACTTGCGCAAGATGATGAAACCACCCCACTTCGTAACACGCACATTGTGAATCATACCGCTTACGGTTACCGTATCACCTGCCTTGCAGTTGTCTATCGTAACGCCCGCGGGCTTATGTTGCGTCAAATCAAGTAACATAGTAATTAAGAATTAAGAATTATGAGTGCCCATGCTCTGACCACTAATCACTGATTACTTACCACAAAACAATTGAGGGTCAGGAAAGCCCCGACCCTCAATCATTCTTTGTTCTTTATTCTGCAGCGGGAGCCTCTGTCTCAGCAGCAGGTGCTTCTGCCTCTGCCACAGCCTCTTTCACTGCTTTCTTGCCGGCACGACGAGTAGCCTTCTTCGTGGCTTTCTTAGCCTCTTTCAGCATGTTCTCGTTGTAGTCAACCAACTCGATGATACACATCTCAGCGGCATCACCCAAACGGAAACCGGTACGCAGGATGCGAGTGTAACCACCGGGGCGGTTAGCGATTTTCTCGCCTACATTCTGGAATAGTTCGGTAACAGCCTCTTTCTGATGAAGCATCGCAAAAGCCAAACGACGGTTGTTCATGTTATCCTCTTTCGCACGGGTGAGGATGGGCTCTACAAAGATACGGAGAGCCTTTGCCTTAGCCAACGTGGTGGAGATACGCTTGTGCATAATCAGCGAGCAAGCCATATTCGACAACAACGCAGCGCGGTGGTTTGCTTTGCGGCCAAGGTGGTTGAATTTCTTATTATGTCTCATAATAGTTTGTAATGTTAAATGGTGAGTTGTACTAATTAGTCATTCACGTGGTAACGCGAGATGTCCATACCAACAGCAAGCCCGTTGCGCTCCAGCAGTTCATCCAATTCGGTGAGCGATTTCTTACCGAAGTTGCGGAACTTGAGCAAGTCAGAGCGGTGGAACTTAACCAGTTCGCCAAGCGTATCCACCTCGGCAGCCTTCAAGCAGTTGAGGGCACGCACGGAGAGGTCCATGTCTTGCAGACGCTGGTTGAGCAACTGACGCATGCGCAGCAACTCCTCGTCCAGTGCACTACTGCTCTTCTTGGTCTCCTGCTCGAGCACGATACGCTCATCGGAGAACAGCATGAAGTGGTAGATAAGGATTTTAGCCGCCTCGGTCAGCGCATTCTGAGGAGTGATGGAGCCATCGGTGGTAATCTCCAACGTAAGTTTCTCGTAGTCAGTACGTTGTTCCACACGGTACTGGTCAACGGAAATCATCACGTTGCGAATAGGAGTGTAGATGGAGTCAATAGCCAACACCCCGATAGGGTCATTGTCATGACGATTCTCATCTCCGGGCACGTAGCCGCGCCCCTTGTTGATGGTCAGTTCAATCTCAAAATCTGCCGACTCGTCCATCTCTGCCAATTGCAACTCAGGGTTCAGCACCTCAAAATTTTGGAGCGCTGTATTGAGTTCGCCTGCAAGCAAAGAGGTGGCTTTCGACACATGCAACTTTACGGTTTCACCCTCGGCTTCCACGCCTTCTTTGCGGATGAAACGCACCTGCTTCAGGTTGAGGATAAGGTTGGTTACATCAGTGATGACGCCAGGGATAGTAGCAAATTCATGATCAATACCACTGATGCGGATAGAGCAAATAGCATAACCTTCCAACGAGCCAAGCAGCACGCGACGGATAGCATTGCCTATCGTAATACCATACCCCGGTTCGAGAGGACGAAATTCGAAAGTGCCTTTCGTCGAACTCGAATCCAACATTATCACCTTGTCAGGTTTGATGAAATTTAATATTGCCATGAATTTAATTGTTATTTAGAGTACAACTCGACGATTAACTGCTCTTTGATGTTCTCAGGAATCTCTGCACGCTGAGGAACATTGAGGAACTTGCCTGCTTTATCTGCCTCATTCCACTCCAGCCAACTGTACTTGCTGTGGTTGAAGCCTTCCAAAGATGCTGCAATTACCTCCAAAGATTTAGCTTTCTCGCGAACTGCAACCACTTGTCCGGGTTTCACTTGATAGGACGGGATATTCACCACCTTACCATCTACGGTGATATGACGGTGGCTCACCAACTGACGTGCAGCAGCACGAGTAGGAGCGATACCCAAACGATATACCACGTTGTCAAGACGGCACTCGAGCAACTGAATCAAAATCTCACCCGTTACACCTTTAGAACGACTTGCCTGTGCAAAGAGCAGACGGAATTGACGCTCCAAAACACCGTAGGTATATTTTGCTTTCTGCTTCTCAGCCAACTGCTGACCATACTCAGAGTTTTTCTTACGACGGTTCACACCATGCTGACCGGGAGCATAATTGCGACGGTCAAGCACTTTGTCCGGACCGAAGATTGCCTCGCCAAAACGACGCGAGATGCGGGATTTAGGACCAATATATCTTGCCATAATCTTACTTGTTTTTTAGAATGTTAAGTAATAATAAATTATACACGGCGACGTTTCGGAGGACGGCAACCGTTGTGAGGCATAGGAGTAACATCCACGATTTCCACTACGTCAATACCAGCAGCGACGCAAGCACGAATAGCGGACTCGCGACCTTGTCCCGGTCCTTTTACATACGCTTTCACCTTACGCAAGCCAAGGTCGTAAGCCACCTTGCCGCAGTCTTGTGCTGCCATCTGAGCTGCATAAGGAGTATTCTTTTTCGAGCCACGGAAGCCCATCTTGCCGGCGGAAGACCAAGAGATTACCTGACCATCTCCGTTAGCAATAGTTACGATAACATTGTTGAAAGAAGACATCACATGGAGTTGACCAACACCGTCAATCTTCACAACGCGCTTCTTAGCTGCAATTGCTTTCTTTGCCATAATTCGTTTGATTTAATTAGAGTTGTTGGTTGTTGATTACTTCGTTGCTTTCTTCTTATTAGCAACCGTTTTCTTTTTACCTTTGCGCGTACGGGCATTGTTCTTGGTCGATTGACCGCGAACGGGAAGACCGATACGGTGACGAACACCGCGGTAACAACCAATATCCATCAAACGCTTGATATTAAGTTGAATCTCCGAACGAAGATCACCTTCCACTTTGTACTGTGCACCGATGATTTCACGGATTTTTGCTGCTTGGTCATCCGTCCAATCCTGTACTTTGATGCTTGGGTCAACGCCTGCCTCTGCCAGAATCTTCTTTGCGCTTGAACGACCTATTCCGTAGATGTAAGTCAAACCGACTTCACCGCATTTGTTCTGCGGCAGATCTACACCGACAATTCTTATAGCCATAATTTTTTACTTAGGATAAATTTGTTTTTAATTGTTTTTCTTACTTTTTCCGTCCATGAACACGCGCTTATCCTTGACGCATCTTCATTTTCGGCTCTTTCTTGTTGATTACATACAAGTGCCCTTTGCGGCGTACAATCTTGCAATCCGCATTGCGCTTCTTGATTGATGCTCTTACTTTCATTGTTGTAAAAGTATTATTTGGGTTATTTATAACGGAACGATATGCGTCCTCTGGTCAAGTCATACGGACTCATCTCCACTTTCACGCGGTCGCCTGCCAATATCTTGATATAGTGCATACGCATCTTACCCGATATGGTAGCTATGATGAGCGGACCATTTTCCAACTGCACGCGGAACATCGCATTGGAGAGTGCCTCGGTGATTACACCATCCACCTCTATTGCATCTTGCTTTGACATACTGCTGTTGTTCTTGGATGTAAAGTTAGTAATTAGATAAATCGGTCTCCTAAGACCTCCTTGATATAGTCAAACGTAGAGAGTATATCTGCTTTTCCATCGCGGACGCAAACGCTCAACTCATAGTGAGCCGCAGGCTTACGATCAGCAGTACGTGCAGTCCATCCGTCTTCTTCGATAATCACATTGCGACGACCCAAGCAAATCATAGGCTCTATCGCGAGTGTCATACCAGACTTCAGAACGATGCCGTTTCCGCGGCGTCCATAGTTGCATACCTCCGGCTCCTCGTGCATATCACGCCCGATGCCGTGCCCCACGAACTCACGTACCACAGAATAACCTGCACGCTCGCAGTGGTTTTGAATGGTTGCACCTATATCCCCCAAACGGCGGCCGGTGATAGCTTGCTCAATACCGAGATAAAGAGCCTCCTTAGTGG
>CAMFEN010000122.1 GCA_945949375.1 uncultured Bacteroidales bacterium
GCTTCTATTATTTAAGGGTGTTGATATCAATTGTTTTGGGTTGTTGAGCCTGCATGTTGTGCTCCGGACCTGCGAACACATGCAGGTTGGTGATTTGGCGAGCACCGAGGCGATTCTTCGGAAGCATACCCTTTACCACCTTGATAATCAGACGGTCTGCACCTTTTGCCATCAACTGCGCAGGAGTCATCTCGCGCTGACCACCAGGGAAACCGGTATAGCGAACATACACGCGGTCGTTCCACTTGTTGCCGGTCAACTGCACTTTGTCGGCATTGATGATGATTACGTTGTCGCCGCAATCTACGTTCGGAGTGTACGAAGGTTTGTACTTGCCGCGCAGCAGTTTCGCCACCTTCGAGCACATACGACCAAGAATCTGGTCTTGAGCATCGATAACAACCCACTCTTTCTGAGCGGTCGCTTTGTTTACCGACACTGTCTTGTAACTTAAAGTATCCATTAATTTGTTGTTTGTTAGACCAAGCCGACAGACCTTTTTACGCACGCTTTATTCTTAATCAGAATCCGTGCAACTGCCCAACTTGGCGTTAATAAATTTAGTTATCTTTTGGGCGTAAACCCGAAAAAGCGTGCAAAGGTACTACTTTTTTTCTGAATACGCAAGAGTCTCGCGCACTTTTTTGCATTTTTCTTGCATTTTCCGGCATTTCTTGCTGTTTTGTGGAGTCAAGGGCTTGATTTTCCATGCCCAATGGTCCCAACAGCGGCACACTGTCCGGCGCAATGCTGTCCTGCGCTGCCCCCATGAGATACCGCACTCGCAACCCATGCACGAACCGCCATTCGGTCTCCTCCATCTGCCGCTCTGCCGTCTCTATCTCCTCTTTGGAAGGTCCGGCAAACGAAGACTCCAAGCGCCTTGTCTGCTCCTCGTGCGCCAATTCCCATGCCGTCCGCTCTGCCTCCAAATCCGCCACCACCTTCGGGTAAATCTTGTCAAAACGCTGCGGATGGTCGGTGTACCACACCAACGACGAGTCAAACTGTGCCTGCGTAAGTCCGTGTTTCTCAAGCACTTGCTGGTAGTATTTCGCCAGCGCCTCATCATGCCCGTAGTTGTAGCCTGCCACTTGCAAGATGGCATCCGCGCGGTGCAAATCGTGCAACACACTGCGCATCTCCCGCGAAGACAACACCCCGCGCGGGCGGCAGCCTGCCAAGCATACCAAGCCCAGCAAAAAGGCAAACAATATGAACCTACGCTTTCTCACTTTTCTTCGGTCGCCACTCCAAGCCGTTCAGCGACTCATTCAAGTCGTGATGGTAAAAAATCAGCAGTACAGCTACCGCGCAGGTGATGAACGAGTCCGCCAAATTAAACACAGGGCGGAAGAAAATCACCTCCCCCGCCGAGTTGTGAATCAGCGGGAAGTAAAACATATCCACCACCTTGCCGTAGAACCAACCTGCATACCCCCAAATCTTGCCGTAGAACACGCAGTCGATGATGTTCCCCAGCGCACCCGCTATCACGCACGCAAGGCTAACCAGATACCCCGTCCGCAGCATCTTTCCTGCTGTCTGCTGAACAATTAGTCGGTGCACAAACCAGCCTATCAGCCCCACCACCACAATGCGGAAGAGCGTCAACGCCAATTTGGAGAACCACTCAATGCCAAACGCCATGCCGTTGTTCTCCACAAAGCAAAGCCAGAACCAAGAGGTTACAGGGTGTGCCTCCCCCAGCATGAAATGCGTCTTGATATACACTTTCAGCAACTGGTCAAGCACCACCGCCACAACCACAATCGCACTCACCAATATCCGCTGTTTCGTTTGTGCCCTCATAATTCCTAATTCCTAATTCCCGATTGAATCAGCCTCCGTATCTCCTCCACCTTATCCAACTTCTCCCAGGTAAACAACTCCACCTCGCGAGTGAAAGGTTTCCCGTTCTCATCCACGAAAGTCTTGGTAACCAACTCATTAGTGCGTCCCATATGCCCATATCGAGCCGTCTCTTCGTATATCGGCTGTTTCAGTTTCAGGTCGCGCACTATCGCCGCAGGACGAAGGTCAAACAGTTGCTGAATCATCTTCACGATATCCCCGTCCGTCAGCCCATGCTGCGCTGTGCCGAAGGTGTTCACAAACAGGCTCACGGGCTGCGCCACGCCTATCGCATACGACACCTGCACCAGCATCTCGCGCGCCACACCGGCTGCTACCATATTCTTCGCTATCCATCGCGCCGCATACGCTGCCGACCTATCCACCTTCGACGGGTCTTTTCCCGAGAAAGCACCGCCGCCGTGAGCGCCTCTGCCGCCGTAGGTATCTACGATTATCTTGCGTCCCGTCAAGCCTGTATCCCCGTGAGGACCGCCTATCACGAACATCCCAGTCGGGTTCACCAGCAACTTATAATCGCCTTGCAGCAACGCTGCATACCGTGCGTCGCGCGTTGCCACGCGCGGCAGCAGCACACGCCGCACATCCTCGCGTATCTGCTCATGGCTCACCTCGGGGTCATGCTGCGTCGATACCACTATCGTGTCTATCCGCAATGGCTCTCCCTGCTCGTTATATTCGATGGTTACTTGGCTCTTCGCGTCGGGGCGAAGGTAGGTCATCTCCTTGCCTTCCTTGCGTATACGCGCGAGCGTATAAACTAAGGTGTGTGCAAGATCCAGCGTCAGCGGCATGTAGTTCTCCGTCTCTGCCGTCGCATAGCCGAACATCAGCCCTTGGTCGCCCGCGCCCTGCTCACCGATGTTCTCCGTGCCTTGCCCGTCCACGCCGCGCGCGATATCCGCGCTCTGCTCATGCAGTGCCGTGAAGATACCGCAACTCTCTGCCTCGAACTTATACGCCGCCTTCGTGTAACCGATACGCGCTATCGTTTCACGAGCCACGCGCTGCACATCCACATATTTCTCACTCGTAACCTCACCGGCAACAACCACCTGACCGGTCGTTACCATCGTCTCGCAAGCCACATGCGCGTCGGCGTCTTGTGCCAAGAAATTGTCGAGAATAGCATCGCTGATTTGGTCTGCCACTTTGTCGGGGTGTCCTTCCGACACCGACTCACTTGTAAATAAGTAGTTCATCTGTTTTGTTTAGGGATAAAAAAGCCTCAAGCCGACTGTTTTCGCTTGAGGCACAAGGTTTTAGCATTGTTTTATAGAGGTCGCAAGCAGTCAAATTTATCCTCTGATTCTAAAATCGTCTGCAAAGATACGGCTTTTTCCTGACTTATGCAAATCTTTTCTGCTTTTTATTTACATATCCTGTTATTTTCCAAAAGCAAACACCTCCGCCAGCACATCCATAGACAGCGGATCCTGCCAGCCGTCTATGTGCTGTGCAAAGTACTGACAAAGCCCCCGCAACTGCTCTTGCCGCCCTTTGCGCCCATTTGGCTGACCCACTAACTCCGGATGCTCATCCTCGTTGATAGCGAAACCCAGCTGCTCTGCAAGGCGAATAAGAAATGCCAAATGTACATTCTCCGGCTGCTCCGTATTGTCCAGCAAACGCACCGTCGCCGCTATCAAATCAAACAGCCCCTCGTCTCCCATCGGATGGCGAAGCGTCCTGTAAAGCACCTCCGCGATAAACAATGCCACCGTCTGCCGCCGCATATCCGTCCCTATCCGTTGTGGCACATATGCCAAATGCGCCTCCCGCACGCTCCCCATCGCCTTCCCCTGCCCACTAACCTCCATCTCCACCAGCGACAACGGCGCGTACAATGCCGACGATTTCTTCTTCCCCAAACCATACACCATATAATTCATGCGCCCGCACGCGCGCGTATATGTATGTACAATATTCGCACGATCGCTGTATGGACGAAGAGATAAAATGACGGCAAGCATCTTTAATTATGGTTTGGAAATCCTGTTTCTTGTTTAATGACATTCTGCTAATATACTCATCTCTTGCTTTAGCAAAATGTCAATCCTTTTTCCTTTGGGTTCTTGTCGAGTTTGAGTAAGGGTTAAGTAAGGGTCTAATAAGGGTCTTAACGTTGAGATGAGTGTATTTGGTAAATTAGCAAAATGTCTCCAATTTTGTCCAAAAACTATCAAAATGTATCTTACATAGCCTTCCCCTTTCCGACTGCAAAGATAGCGCTTTTTTCTCGCCTGAGCAAACAAATTCACAAAAAAATGCAAAAAAGTTTTGCTATGTCAAAAAAAAGCAGTACCTTTGCACCCGCTTTTGCCTCCCGCCTGCTGAAGTTTGTCCGGGTGCGCAGGCATCCCCGCCTGCTAAAATCGTAATTCGTAAATAAATAATCAGTCCTCGGGAGAGGGCATAAATACAAACTATAGCACTATGAAACGTACATTCCAACCATCTCAACGCAAGCGTCGTAACAAACATGGTTTCCTCGAGAGAATGGCTACTGCCAATGGTCGCCGCGTGCTCGCTGCTCGTCGTGCAAAAGGCCGCAAGAAACTGACTGTTGCTGACGAAGGTCGCCACAAGTATTAATAACGAACGGCGAACAACTTAAACCATTTCAGTTTTAGAAGTTAGACCGCCTCCGGCTGTTGGCTCGCATTGCGGGCAGAAGAACTGCCGTGGGTGGGTTTCTTCGTAATACAACCCACCACCTTCGAGGAGGTGCGGTCTCCAGGCCGCACCATAAGGAAATGTCCGGGTGCGCAGGCGTCCCCGCCTGCTAAGACTCCTGCCCCGCCTGCTCCCCCCTACAAAAACCATCACTTCTATGCAAACCACCAGACAACACAAGAT
>CAMFEN010000123.1 GCA_945949375.1 uncultured Bacteroidales bacterium
CATACACCCATCGAAGAGACGATGCAAGCGTTGGTAGATATTGTTCGCAGCGGCAAAGCCCTCTATGCAGGTATCAGCAACTACCCCGCCGACAAGCAATTGGAATGCTACCGATACCTTGCAGAAGCACATGTGCCATGCGTGCTGAGCCAATACAAAGCGAACATGCTCTTCACCGAGACATTAGAGCAGAACCTGCCATTGGCTCAACAGCACGGGTCGGGCTTTATCTGCTACTCCCCCTTGGCACAGGGCATCTTAACAGACAGGTATCTGAACGGTATCCCCGAAGGTAGCCGTGCTGCGCGCCCGGAGGGCTACCTGCAACGCGAGCAGATTACCGACGAGCTGATGGCACGCATGCGTGCACTCAACGCCGAAACTAAAGAGCAAGGACTCACATTAGCTCAATATGCGCTCCGATACCTGCTCCGGCAAGAAGGGGTAACAAGCGTGATTATCGGCGCCAGCAGCGTAGAACAATTGAATAAAAACTTGCAAACAATTAGTAATCTATAAAAACATGAAGACAACTCCGTACACTGCGACCCATATTGCTTTGGGCGCAAAGATGGCAGACTTTGCCGGTTTTAACATGCCTATCCAGTACCCCACGGGTATCAACCAAGAGCACATGATTGTCCGCAACGGCGTGGGCGTGTTCGATGTGAGCCACATGGGCGAGTTTTGGGTGAAGGGCGAGAAGGCACTCGATTTCTTGCAGTATATCACCACCAACGATGTGAGCAAATTAGACGCCGGCAAGGCGCAATACACCTGCATGCCCAACGGAAAAGGCGGGATTGTGGATGACTTGATTATCTACAAATACTCCACCACGAAGTACCTGATGGTGGTCAATGCAGGCAATATCGACAAGGACTGGGCGTGGGTGAACGAGCATAACACCTTCGGCGTGAGCCTTGAGAATGCTTCCGACCGCTATGCGCAGCTCGCCGTGCAGGGTCCGAAGGCAACGGAGATGCTGCAACTGCTGACCGATGCTGACCTGAGCGCTATTCCTTATTATAGTTTCCGCGAGTGGTCTTTTGCCGGCGTGCAAGGCGTCATATTGAGCAATACGGGCTACACTGGCGCAGGCGGTTTTGAGTTGTATTTCCCGAAAGAATATGCAGAGCAGATTTGGAATGCCCTCTTCGAGGTTGGCAAAGACTTCGGGCTGGCTCCTATCGGCTTGGGCGCACGCGACAGCCTCCGTTTGGAGAAATGGTATTGCCTCTACGGGCACGACATTGACGACACTACCTCCCCCCTCGAGGCAGGGCTCGGATGGATTACGAAGTTCGATGCCAAGGACTTCATCGACAAAGAGTTCCTGCTGAAGCAGAAAGCCGAAGGCGTGCAACGCAAACTGGTGCACTTCGAGTGCCAAGAGCGGGCTATCCCCCGCAACGGTTACGAGATTTGCGATGCAGAGGGCAACACCATCGGCAACGTAACGAGCGGTATCATGCTGCCGAACACCAAGGTAGGTATCGGCATGGGCTATGTGAAGACCGCTTTTGCGAAGAAAGAGACCATCATCTACATCAAGATTCGCGAAAAACTGATTCCGGCGAAGATTGTGTAAGAAAGTATCTGCCTTTGCTGCCCGCGTGGCAGCAAGGGTCTATGGGGCATTAGCTCATCTGGTAGAGCGCAACGTTCGCAATGTTGAGGTGGTCGGTTCGAGTCCGATATGCTCCACCATTTAAGATGGTTATGGAAAAAAAGCGAAATGTAGCATTGGTGCTAGGCTCCGGCGGGGCGCGAGGGTTGGCGCATATCGGGGCTATCGAGGAGTTGGAGGCACACGGATACCGCATCACGAGTATCGCGGGTTGCTCCATGGGTGCGATGATTGCCGGCATGTACGCGGCAGGGCAGTTGCAGGATGCGAAGGAGTGGTTCCTGCGCGTTGACCAGCAGGTGATACTTAAGATGGTGGACTTGTCTCTCTCGCTCAACTCGTTGGTGAAAGGCGAGCGGGTCATTGAGGAGTTAGAGAAAGTGGTGCCCGACCAACTGATACAGTGCCTGAATATCCCCTGTGCCATCGTGGCGGCTGACCTTATTTCGGCAGACGAAGTGGTGTTCCGCTCAGGTAGTTTGTTCAGTGCCATCCGCGCTTCGATGAGTATCCCGCTCTTCTTCCAACCCGTGCAACGCGGAAACAAACTGCTTATTGACGGAGGCACACTCAACCCCTTGCCTCTCAACCGCGTGAAGCGCACCAAGGGAGATTTGCTCGTGGCGATGAACATCTCAGGCAAAGACCGTTTGCAAATCAAGAAGCCTGAGCCATCGTATTTCGCCAAGGCTGCGGAACTCATAGAGCAGCGGGGCATACGACTCTCGCCCACCCTGCTCAACCTAAAGAAACGCATTGTGCAAAAAGAGGAAGAACGTCAGGAGAATCAAGACCTGCGCGGAATGGTCAACTATTTCTCGTTGGCAGACCGAATGTCGGACATTCAGATACAGCAGAACACCAACCTGATGTTGCAACTTCTGCCGCCCGACATCCTCGCCACCATGCCCCAATACGCCTACTCCACCTTCGACTTCGACCGCGCCGAAGAGATTATAGAGCAAGGCCGACTATTAATGCGCGAAGCTATTGACCGTTATGAAAATTGATTTGGGGGTGCAGTAAGAATTTGCTTATATCGAATACCCAATTATTTATGAAATATAATGCAAACGGGAAAGTGTTGTTATGGGGATGTGGCGCATTGCCTCATCCCCATGTTTGTCTAAAAAGTAATCATAAATATGCTGAAAAACATAAAAACGCGTACAAAATGAAAATTTTTCTTGCATATATCCTAAAAAAGTAGTATCTTTGCACGCAATAAAATGAAAAGGTGCTTATTAGTGCACTTTCGGAAGGCATTAGGTATTAGTTTGAAATAGATATGGCAAACAGAAAAAAGGAAGAAACGTACGCAAAACTATGGGAGTTGAACCCCATCTGGGACGTATTAACCGCCGAAGAGAAATTGCTGGTCAGCGATGAGGTGCAGGTGTTGCGCTACAAGAAGAATGCGGTTATTCATGCAGAAGGCGATGCCGCCACAGATGTATGGACACTGATTGAAGGGAAAGTGCGTATCTACAAAGAAGGTGTTGGTCAACGCGCCCAAATCATCCGATTGCTAAAGCCTTATGATTTCTTTGGTTTCCGTGCTGCGATAGCCGGTGATGTATATACCTCCAATGCGAGCGCCATAGAATCGTCAGTAGCCTACAAACTAAATGCCAAAACATTTATACAACTTCTCCACCAAAACCATGAGTTTTGCTTTCAAATGATGATGGCACTCGCGAAAGACCTTGCTGTAGCCGAGTTGCAAACAATCAACCTTACCCAAAAACATATCCGCGGACGCTTGGCAGAGTCGTTACTTACCATCAAGAAGAACTACGGACTGGATGAAGATGGATGCACGCTGGCGATGTATATGAGCCGTGAAGATCTTGCAAACATGAGCAACATGACTACCAGCAACGCCATTCGCACTTTATCACAGTTTGCGCAAGAGGGATTAGTGTCGGTAGATGGGAGAAAAATTAAACTGCTCAACGAAGAAGAGATAAAACATATCAGTCGATTGGGATAAGCACATGTTGGGAATTAGGAATTGGAAATTAGGAATTAAGAGGGCGCATGCTCTGAAAAAATGATGTATCAAAGCAGTCTTACACTAAGCAATTGTAAGACTGTTTTTTTGTATCATACCTTAATAGTATTTTAGCCGTCATTTTTTGACATCTATATGTAAATGGATTAGATAAAATCAAGAAAAATACAGAAAATTACGATATTTTTTCAATTTTATTTGGTCGTTTCAAAAATTATGCGTACTTTTGCACTCGATTTAAGAAAACAATCGGGTGTTCTTTTATTTTATTGTTTGACAATATACAATTTGACCATTCAGCAGACGGGGACGCCTACGCACCCTGACAAACACTAAACCACCGACCACTAACATCAATATCATAATATGAGTAACATTCGTTTTGAGGCTTTGAAGACCGCATGGGGTCATGAGCCGGTGCAAGTAAATCCCACAGGTTGCCGCGCAAGCGTGCTGTTCGCAGAGAAAGTGTTCACACGCGAGAAGATGAAGGAATATATCGCCAGCAACGTGCTGGAGCAACTCTTCGACCTGATGGACAACGAGAAGACACTGACACGCGACATCGCCAACAGCGTGGCTATCGGTATGAAGAAATGGGCAATGGAGCAGGGCGCAACGCACTACACCCACTGGTTTCAACCCCTGACGGGCGGCACGGCAGAGAAGCACGATGCGTTCCTTGACTTTGGCGATGACGGTGCTCCGATGGAGAAGTTCTCCGGCTCGGTGCTCTATCAGCAGGAGCCGGATGCCAGTTCGTTCCCCTCGGGCGGCTTGCGCAATACCTTTGAGGCACGCGGTTACTCGGCATGGGATCCTTCGTCGCCGGCTTTCGTGATTGGTGATCGTCTGTGTATCCCGACTATCTTTGTGGCATTCACGGGCGAGGCGCTGGACTACAAGACCCCGCTTCTGCGCTCGATCACTGCGGTGAACAAAGCGGCTGTGGCAGTGGCAAACTACTTTGACAAGAATGTGAAACGCGTCTATAGCTACTTGGGCTGGGAGCAGGAGTATTTCTTGGTGGATGAGGCGCTGTTTGCCGCTCGCCCCGACCTTGTGATGACCGG
>CAMFEN010000124.1 GCA_945949375.1 uncultured Bacteroidales bacterium
GAAGAACATATCAAAAATGTCGCCCATATCGCCGAAGAGGGAGTTCTGCTGCAACTGCTTGTCTTGTTGGAACAGCGTGCCGTAGCGCATCAGGGTCTCGAGCACGCTCTCGCCCTTGCTGTTCTGCCCGAGCAACTGCTCGCGGTAGAGCCCCTCGAAGCAGTCGAACGCCCCCGCCAGCGCAAGGTTCTCCACCGTCTTGCGGTTGCAGGATTGCAGGTTCACACGCTCGAGGAAGTCGAAGATATCTTTGAACTTACCATTTTTCTCACGCTCGGAGATGATGGCTTCTACGGCACCTTCGCCTACGCCCTTGATGCCGCCCAAGCCGAAACGGATGTTGCCTTGGTTGTTGACGGTGAAGTTCATCTCCGACTCGTTCACATCGGGCTCCAGCACCTGTATGCGCATCGCCTTGCACTCGTCCATGAACTTCGTTACCTCCTTGATGTTGTCTTTCGACACGGTGAGGTTGGCAGCGAGGAACTCCGCAGGGTAGTGCGCCTTGAGGTATGCCGTTTGGTAGGCTACCCATGAGTAGCAGGCGGCGTGCGACTTGTTGAACGCATACGAGGCGAACTTCTCCCAGTCGCTCCAAATCTTCTCTAACACTTTCTCCTCGTGCCCGTTGGCTTTGCCGCCCGCCATGAACTTACCCTTCAACTCTTGCAGTATCGCCATCTGCTTCTTACCCATCGCCTTACGCAGTTTGTCGCTCTCGCCGCGGGTGAAGTTCGCCAGCAGACGTGAGAGGAGCATGACCTGCTCCTGATAGACCGTAACGCCGTAGGTGTCTTTCAGGTATTTCTCCATGATGGGTATGTCGTAGGTAACGGGCTCCAAGCCCTGCTTGCGGCGGATGAACTGCGGGATGTAGTCCATCGGTCCCGGGCGGTAGAGCGCGTTCATCGCGATGATGTCGCCTATCACCGTCGGCTGCAACTCCTTCATATACTTGCGCATACCCGCCGACTCAAACTGGAAGACGCCTGTCGTCTGCCCTTCTTGGAAGAGTTTGTAGGTCAGCGCGTCGTCAATGGGGATATGGTCGATGTCCACCACCTCGCCCGTGCGCTTCTTAATGTTCTTGATACATTCCTTGATGATATTCAGCGTGATAAGCCCGAGGAAGTCCATCTTGATAAGCCCTACGCTCTCCACCACGTGTCCGTCGTATTGGGTTACCAGCACGCGCTTCTTCAACTTCGGGTCATAGACGCTCGAGAGCGGTGCGAACTTCGTAAGGTCGTCCGCGCCGATGATGATGCCGCAGGCGTGGATACCTACCTGCCGATTGGTGTCCTCCAACTGCTTGGCGTACTCCAGCACCTCCCGCACATTCGGCTCGCCCATCTCAAACTCGTGCTTCAACTCGTCCACATACTTGTAGCAGTTCTTCAAGTTCACTTTCGGGCTCTTGCCTTTCTCGTCCTTGATGTTGTCGGGGAAATTGCGGTCGGGGATATACGATTTCAGTTCTGCCACCTTCGCCAGCGGCAGTCGCTGCACGCGCCCCACATCGGCTATCGCGCTCTTGGTTGCCATCTTGCCGTAGGTTACGATATGCGCCACATGCGTCTTGCCGTAGCGCTCCGTTACCCAGTCGATGACCTTCGGACGCCCCACATCGTCGAAGTCGGTGTCTATATCGGGCAGCGAGATACGGTCGGGGTTGAGGAAACGCTCGAACAGCAGGTCGTACTTCAGCGGGTCGAGGTCGGTGATATGCAGACAGTAGGCTACCACGCTACCTGCCGCGCTACCGCGCCCGGGACCCACGCTCACGCCTAACTCCTCGCGCGCCGCGCGGATGAAGTCCATCACTATCAGGAAGTAGCCCGGGAAACCCATCGTCTTCATGATATGCAACTCGAAGAGGATGCGCTCTTGCTGCTCCTCGGTCAGCACCTCGCCGTAGCGCTCGTGCGCCCCCTTGTAAGCGAGGTAGGCGAGGTAATCCGCTTCCAACTTGATTCGGTAGAGCTTGTCGTAGCCTCCGAGTTTCTTCACCTTCTTCTCCGCCTCCTCTTGGCTCAGCACTACCTCGCCGTGTTCGTTGCGCGTGAACTCGTTGAACAGGTCTTCGGGGGTGAATTTCTCGCGGTAACTCGCCTCTGTGCCAAACTCCTCGGGGATGGGGAAGTTAGGCATGATAGGACCGGAGTCGATGTCGTAAATCTCCACCTTGTCCACTATCTCCTGTGTGTTCGTGAGTGCCTCGGGGATGTCGCCAAAGATAGCCGCCATCTCCTCGGGCGTCTTCAGCCACTCCTGCTTGGTGTAGTGCATGCGGTCTTCTTCGTCCACATAGTGGTTCGTGCTGAGGCATATCAGGCGGTCGTGCGCCTCGCCGTTCTCTTCGTCCACAAAGTGCGCGTCGTTGGTAGCAATCACCTTCACGCCATGTTTCTGCGCCAACTCAATCAGCACGGGGTTTACCTCTTTCTGCCGCTGATACACCACTTGGTCGGCCCTTGGCTTGTCGGTCTGATGTCGTTGTATCTCAATGTAATAGTCTTCGCCGAACACGCTCTTGAACCACTCGATGGTCTCCTCAGCGCCAGCCATGTCTCCCGCCATGATTTTCTGCGGCAACTCCCCGCCGAGGCATGCCGACGAGCATATCAGCCCCTCGTGGTATTTCTCTAACAGCTCGCGGTCGATACGCGCGGTGTAGTTGTAGGCATCGTCCATGAAACTCTCGCTCACGATATGGCAGAGGTTGTGGTAGCCCACTTTATTCTTCGCCAGCAAGATAAGGTGCCACCCGGAGCGGTCGATGATATACTCCCGCCCCTCGCCGTTGAGGGCTTTCTCGTCGGTCATGGAGTGGCGTCCGCGCCGCGCGCAGTAGCACTCGCAGCCCGCTATCGGCTTGAAGGGCACGAACGTGCCGTCGCCCGCCGCCTCTTTCAGCCTGCCGTTCACTTTCTTGCAATAGTCCAGCAACTCCTTGATGCCGTACATATTCCCGTGGTCGGTCAGCGCCACGGCGTTCATCCCGCAGCGAAGGCATTTCTCTACTATATCCGGCACTTTCGACATACCGTCCAGCATCGAATAGTGCGAGTGTACATGCAAATGCGTAAAGTTCATAATCTATCTCTTTCCTGATCCGTTATTCTATCTTTTGTCCGTTTATGCTAAACACCCCCGCGGGGCTTACCAGTCGCATCTCCCCGTCTATCAGTCGCTTCTGCCACCCCTCACGAGGCAGCATAACCTCCCCCGAGCCGCTGGTTACCTCTATCACGCTTTGGGCATAATAGGCTACATATCCGTTATCTTTGCTCCCGATAGTCAGCACCAGCGGACTGCTATTATATATAGTATATAGTTGGGTGCAGTCCAAGAACGCCTCATCGTCAATACGGCTCAGTTGCGGAGGCAGCATGATTGAGGTCAGTCCCGTGCTGCTGAATGCCCGTCGTTCTATCGTTTTCAGGCTCGTCGGCAGATAAACCGACTCTAACGACGTGCAGTGGTCGAATGCTCCGTCGCGAATCACCTCAATCCCCTCGGGCAGTATCACGCCGACCAGCGACTTACAATACTGAAACTTGCTGCTTTCTATCTCCGTCATACCTTCCTTTATGCAAATCTCCCCGCTTAGTGCATAAGGGCAGTAGCGAACGCGCAGGGGGCTACGCTCATAGAGCACACCGTCATACACCATATATGTCTCGTTTGCTTCCGCCACGCTAATTGTCTCCATGGCATAGCAAAGTGAGAATGCACTCACGCCTATCGAACATATCCCCGCAGGCAGATGCAGACTTATCAGCCATTGGCAGTTGGCAAACGCCGCATCGCCAATCCCTGTAACCGCATAGCGCACCGTACCATACTCCACAGTATCGGGTATCACCAAGTGTCCTATGTATAGATCCTCCGGCAGAAAATGCATCCACCCGTCTTCCTCATCCTCAAACGACCCGCTGTAATAAGGGCGGCAGGTAACGGTCGCCGTTTGCTTCTGTTGGTCAAGCAGGAAGTACATATCGCCGATCTGCGTTACATTTCTTGCCTGCATGCCGAGCGCACAAAGCGATAAGACGAAGGCGGAAAGGAGAAAAGAAGGTAGTTTCTGCATAGTTCATATAAGTTTTAATTCGATTGCAAAGATAGCGTATTTTTGCGAAATACGCAAATTTTCTCCCATTTTTGTCGCCAATAATTCCCCCTCCCCCGCACATGACCTTCACTTCTCTGTAAGTCTATCTCGAAACAAAGACGGTAAAAAGACGGTAAAAAGACGGTAAAAAGACGGCAAAAAGACGGTAAAAAGACGGCAACAAATTGAGAGAATAAGCAGACAAATACCAAAGTACACGCTGCGTATGCTTCAAGGAGGTGCTGTCTCCAGGCGGCACCAAAGAAAATAACCACCCGTGTACGCAGCCATCCCCGCCTGCTGTCATGGAGGTGCGGTCTCCAGGCCGCACCATAGCCTACCCGGGTACGCAGCCATCCCCGCCTGCAAAATGCCCGGGTACGCAGGCGTCCCCGCCTGCTATTAAGAATACCGCCCGTGTGCGCAGCCATCCCCGCCGACTCTCAAGGAGTTGAGGCTCCATGCCGCACCACAGAAAGTACGGAGAAATACCCTCAAAAAAATTGGTACTGATAATCAGCGAGTTACGAAGATAATTCAAAAAATCTTCCAAGAAATTT
>CAMFEN010000125.1 GCA_945949375.1 uncultured Bacteroidales bacterium
ACCTCTACTTCTTTCTTCCCTACCTTTGATGTAAAGCGCAAGAACAGCTCGCACTTGTCCATTGCAGGTACATAGTCAAAAGAGCAACTCTGCGTATATTGACCGCCTGCTTTGTAATTAACGGTCGTACCGTTCTCCTTTACTTTCTCGCCTACATACGTAACAGGGCTACCTACTGCCTCGCCGCCCTCGTATTTGAGCACGGGAGTTACGGTGAGCACGCCCTTCTTCGCGAATTTCTTTACAGGGAAAGTGCCGGTAATGTCTGCGCTCACCTTATCGCCTACTACGGCGAGCGGACTCGGGTTCACGCTGATCTGTTCAGGTTGGGGCAGCGTCTTGCTGCACGATGCCAACATTGCTACTGCAATGAGCGAAAGAAATAATCCTTTTTTCATAATCGTTTTATATGTTTTTTTTGACAAGATTTTGCAGATAATCCAATTTCGGCGGCAAAATTAGTAATAATTTTTGAAATACACAAGTTTTTGCGGTATATTTCTACAAAAAATGTGTTTTTAGTGGGGTGATTTGCGATTATTGCATAGTTATCATATACTCATTTGCCGCCATTCCGCCCAATACCCGTTGTCCGATGTACGCAGACGTCCCCGCCTGCTAAAAAATTGATTTTTGGGGGGAGGGGAACAATTCTTTTTAGCCTATGATGAATTTCGCCGCAAAAGTAATAAAAATTATCGATATATACAAACAAAACTTGACGTTTGTGCAAAAAAGCATTCCCGAGACGATAAAAGCGCACCATATATTTGTACATATCAGACAAAATTGTTACCTTTGCACCGCCTTCGAGATAATTACGGTAAAAAGACGGTAAAAAGACGGCAAAAGGACGGCAAAAAGAGCTGCCGAAAGCCTGACATAATAATTAAACAATGAAGCCCCTCCTAACTCCTACATTAAAATAATCCCGCATCTATGGCAAAAGTATCCTTCCAAGACCCCGTCGTCAACCTCAATGGACGAATTGACAACAACAGTGAGACCTATTTCTGCACGCGCTTCGGACAGAAAGTCGTTTCCCACTACCCTAAGCACAAAAACCCGAACAACATCTCCGACCGACAGCGCACACTCAACGCCAACTTCTCACAGGCTGTCCGACAAGCCAAAAGCGAACTGGAGGATCCAGAACGCAGAGCCCAATGGCTGCAAGCATTCGAAAAGCAGATGCGGACGGCTGACAAGCCATATCGCATACTTCGAAATTATGTCATCGCCGAACTCACAAAACAAGAAACATCCCATTAGCCGCCGCCAATCTCCATAAAACAAATGGTAGAATTGATATTTTTTTTGTAGAATTGTGAAGATTATTTGCATATCTCAAAAAAATGTTGTATCTTTGCGCCGATTTTTATAACTTTTTGATTACCGAACACGATGTACACTTAAACGGTCGTTTTAATTTACCCACAGAAAATCTCTAAATACAGCAGGAAAAAGCACAAAAAAAAGAGTACACTTAAAACGACCGTTTTAGCGACCGCTTTTGAATAAAATCCCTATCGCCAAGATAGGCAGAAATGAATTGAAAATCACCCCACCCATTACATCGTACCCATACGATGCATTTGTGTTTTGGTATTATTATTCTCTTTTTAATGTAAAAAATATGAAAACTCCTGTAAACCCATCCAAAGGCTATTCTTGCGCTATGCGTATCGCTCGCATAGGCGTTGTTTTTTATATGTTGTGCATGGTTGGAACGGCAAATGCGTATAAATGGAAGGGTAGCGTACCAATACCCGGGGAAAAGTACTATCTCTATACCAAAAATCAAAATAAGTTCCTCAACGACGACAACGGTCTTGATGTTTACAATAAGGAAAACACCAAATGGATCATGGGTGGCACATTCTCGAGTTCAAATACTTCATATACGCTCACTTCCACCAGAGGTAAGCAATTAGCTATGTATTGGGATTGGAAATATTACCTCGTTACCAATGTGACAGGGAAAAAAGGCGACGATATTACATTTGCATCTGCACTTGATAATAACGGTTACTATAGCATATATAGAGCAAAAAAATGGAGCGGCGACCGAAATATCATATCCACAACCGATGGAATAGAAAGAACCCCTAACGCATCTTATGAGTGGTTGTTTATCTCCCAAACGGAATACAACTCCACGCTCCCCTACTATTTCAAAGCAACTGCCAATACTTCCACCGGTGGTAACGCGCAAGTATCTTTTGATAAAAGCACTTGGAGCGATACCCAAACAATAAGTCTCACAGACCCCAATGCCCCCAGCCTGACCGCTGACTCACTCAATACTACCTGCTACTTCAAAGCCGAAGTAACCGAAGCAGGTTATGCTTTTGAAGGATGGCAAGACGAAAAGGGAAATATCGTCAGCGAAAGTTTGGAATACGGATATACCGTCACTTCCTCCTCACACGATAGCAGCAAGCCTGCTTCCATCACTCTAAAAGCCATCTTCTCCAAAAAACCAACTTTCGCACAAAACTTCGAAAGCACCAACCTAACGGTCGGACAATCTTTCTCGCCGGCATTCATTTTCGGGAATACCAGCAGCAACACCCCCTCCGACAACACAAGCGACGATTTCTACTATACCCTCACGCAGAGCGTAAACACCACCAACCTCGAGGGCAGTTTGCATCCTGACCGAGTAATAACCTACGACCCTGCTACCAACACCCTCACTGCGGAAAACAAAGGTACTGCCACGCTCACATTCAAACAAGAAGCAACTGCCAACTGTGAAAGTGGACAGCGCACTTATACCATCACCGTTGATAAAAACCGCCCTAATTTCAAATGGAATGAAGCAGGCGTTGTTTTATACACTACCACCTGCTATGGAGATATTTTCCAAAGTGATAATAGCGATATGCTATGGAGTGTGAAAGACCCGCAACCCGATGCCGCTATCGTACAAGATTTTGCACAGGGATCCTCCAAAGCAAAAGGCACACTCACCACTGGCAGCAAAGCAGGCTCTACCGAAATCACCATCTCGCAAGAGGAGAACTACAAATGGTATCCGCAGACGGAAACCTACACCATCACGGTCGCTGAAAGACCAATATCACCCAACCACGTTCTATGTGACGGACCGAAGGTGATTAAAGAACCAGATCCTATCTTTGGAATGGGTGGTGAGTATGATTACTACCGCATCCCTGCGTTGGGCGTTGATCAAAACGGAAAAATGTATGCCATGTTCGACTATCGGCACAAAGAGAATAGCGACATCGGTAATGGGCATGCTATAGACATCTGCTCAAAGGAAGGGCAGTACAATAGCATCATCGACTTTACTTGGGATTTCACCAAGAAAAACCACTTAGTAGGCAAAGATAGTTACGGATACGGAGACCCCGCCATCGTGGTCGATGCCGACAGTAACGAAGTCTTGGTACTTTGCGTTTGTGGAGGAAACAAGTATAATAACGGCTCGCAAGAGCAAGGCGCTATATGGTGCAAAAACGGCACTTGGGATGCCGCTATCACGTCGCTTACTAATCAAATAAAAACACTCGGAACGGAAGCAAGCAACTGGAATACAAAAGGGATGTTCTTCGCTTCCGGCAGAATACTGCAATCTCGAATCGTCAAGACCGGCAGTTACTACCGCCTCTACGCTGCACTACTCTCCTCCGGATACGGAAATGCCGTGGTTTACTCCGATGACTTCGGCAGAAATTGGAAGGTGCTCGGAGATGTGAAAACCTCCTGCTGCCCCGCCGGAGACGAAGCCAAAGTAGAAGAACTCTCCGACGGTACCATCGTGCTCAGTAGCCGCGCACAAAGAAAACGCTGGTTCAATGTCTTCAAATTCACAGACCTCAATGCCGCTACCGGCAGTTGGGGCACACCTACCCAACCCGACCGTATCATGTACGGAGACGGAAGTCCCGTCAATGGAGATTTCTATCGCTTGCGAGTATTCCACAACGGAACACCCGCAGAAATCCTCCTGCAATTCCACACTAACGAAAACTCCGCACGTGAGAACTTAACCTGCTTCTGGCGAGACATCACAGGACAAACAGCAGCCACCTTCAACCCCGCTGACAACTGGAATGTCGGACTGCAAATAGTGAGCAGACAGAGTTGCTACTCCAGTATGGCAATCATGCCCGACGGATATATCGGACTACTGTGGGAAGACGGTACAACTAATTCTACGAAAGAGCAATATGATATCTTCTTCAATACCTTTACCGTTTCTCAACTGCTCAAAGACAATTCCTATAGTCCAAAAGTGCAACTCCTATACGAGTTTTTCATTGGCAACTACCAAGGACATATCAGCGGAAAAGATATCTATGTGTACAATGTTTCCCAAGATGACTTAGACGCTGTGAAATCCGCAACACCTACTATCAACCCCACCGGTAAAGATATCCGCATAGAAACAACCAATTACACCCTGAGCGGAGACGAATACAAGGCAACTCTTACCCTGCGATACGGCATTTACAAAGAGCAGTACAACCTTCATATAGTACCCATCAAAATGGAAGGAACTGGCTCCGGAAGCGGCTCTACAACAGAAGAAAACGGTACATTCATCTGGAAAAAAGATGCCTCCAACTCCAAATGGAGCGACCCCAACAACTGGTATGTATGCTAC
>CAMFEN010000126.1 GCA_945949375.1 uncultured Bacteroidales bacterium
GAGTTTGTTTCCAGCTGCGGAGACCACCAGCCGTCTCTACAAGGAGAATAACTCCGGTTGGTTCCCCTCTGCCTCCTTGGCATGGCGCGTAACGCAACTCAGCGCATGGCCCGAGAACAAAGCACTGACCGATTGGAAGATACGTGCCGGATGGGGTACCAACGGAAACGCTGCCATCGGAAACTGGTATTCTATGTACAATATCTATGCCTACGACCTCGGCAATGCTGCCTACGACCTCGAAGGTACCGGCAACAGCACTACTGCCGGTGTGAAGATAGTGTCCACCGGAAACAAGAATATCAAGTGGGAAACGACAACGCAGTATAATGTCGGAATGGATTTCGCCTTTATCAACAATTCGTTGACGCTCTCTTTCGATGCCTATTACAAGCAGACGAAAGACATGCTGACGGTGCCTCCTACGCTATCGGTAGCCGGTGAGAACGCAGGCTTCTGGCAGAATACGGGTAACATGGATAACTATGGTTTTGAACTGCAACTGGATTACCATAGCCCCGATTACAACGGCTTTACATGGAACGCGGGACTCAACCTCAGCCACTATAAGAACAAAGTGGTGAAACTGAATGACGGACAACAGTCTATCGGTGGTGATATCCGCTTGATGACCGGTGAGGCGATGGGTGTTTACTATGGCTATGTCTGCGATGGTATCTTCCAAAATATGGAGCAGGTTTACAACCATGCCACTCAGACCGGAGCAGCACCCGGACGATTGATGTACCGCGATATCAATGGCGATGGTACTATCACCGATGCCGACCAGTGCATCATTGGAGACCCCAATCCCGACTTGACGCTCGGCTTGAATCTCGACTTCCAATACAAAGGAATTACGCTGGGATTGTTCTTCAATAGCGACCTTGGATTTGATATTTACAATACCACTCGTCGTCAACTTGACTTCATGAGTTATGGTAACGAGTTCACAAACCGTGGTGCCGACCTGATAAACGCATGGACACCCGAGAACCCCTCTGCCACTATACCCGCAGTAAGCATGGTGGATAACAACAACGAAGCCCGTATGTCTACCTACTATGTGGAGGATGGATCGTATCTCAAACTGAAATACATTAAATTGGGTTACGACCTTCCTAAGAAAGCACTCTCCCCTTGGCATTGCCAAAACCTGAATATATTCTTCCAAGTAGAGAATGTCTTCACTGCTACTAAGTATTCCGGTTTGGATCCTGAGTTGCCGTTAGGTGTATATGGTGCAAGAGTGGACAACGCTGCCTATCCGCGTGCGCGCAGTTTCAGTTTTGGTATCAATATGATGTTCTAATTAGGGTATTGTCTTATATTTTGTAACATAATATATATGAATAGCACTATGAAAACAAATAAATATATCGTGGTTCTTTTGGCGGCAGTAATGGTGTTGAGCAGTTGCAGCAACATGCTGGAGAAGGAGCCGTATGGTCAACTCACAGAAGACCTGATTGATGAGAGCGCTATGGCAGGTTTGCTGGCAGCAAGTTATGCAGGGCTCAATCCCCACTTCTTTGATGACAACAACAACGCCTTTGCCGGTCCTTCTACTAACTGGATTTTCGATGTCCGCTCGGACGATGGATTGAAAGGCGGTGGTGCCACCTCCATGGAGGGAAATATCCATAATCTGGAAGTAGGAATCGTTAATTCCGATGACTATAGCGTACTCTTTAAGTGGAAAAACAATTACTTCGTTTTGGCGCGTGTGAACAAAGCCTTGGTAGCGCTGGAGGGCGCGAGCGGGCTGGCTAACAAAGACCATATCCGTGGCGAGTTGCTCACCCTGCGGGCATACTATTATTTCGACTTGGCGCGTATCTACCGTGATGGATGTCTTGTCCTCTATACCGAGAACGAGAACCCGAGTGAGAAAAGCAACAATGCTACGCACGAGCAGGTGTATGCACAGATCATTGCCGACCTTGAGGAGGCATACCAACTGATGGGAAGCAAGCGATTGGCTGCCGGCAGATTCGAGAAATATACTGCCGCTGCCCTTTTAGCGAAAGTGTATGCGCAGATTGCCAACGAGCCTTGGGCACCGGCGAACAGTTGGGATAAGGTGATTGAATATGCCGAGGCTGTTATCGGAAGCGGCAACTATAGTTTGTATCCCCATTTTCAAGATATGTCGGTCATTGAGTTCAACAATACGTATGAGTCAATCATCGCGATGCAGTGCTCAACAGCCGATGACTATGCTACCTATAATCGTTCCAACCTGCTCAATAAGACCTATTCTGACAAGAATATCTATGGTACTGCCGACGATTTCTTCTATGGTAGCCAAAGTTTAGCCGATGCTTTCCGCGTGGATGCGAATGGTCTTCCTTATCTTGACGGCGAGCCGGAAGGTCACGTGGGGCTGCAAGCTTTGAATGATACCATGGCGGCAGCGGGCATAACGGAGCTTATCAATGCTACCAACTACACAGGTCAGGTTGACCCCCGACTGGACTTCACCGTAGGACGTTTGGGCTATCCCTTCCGCGGATATACCTACAATAGCAAATGGTGCCGCGTAATCAACCTCTATGGTCAATTCTCCAACAAGAAAGACTGCCCTGACCCCACGGATAGCCGTGTGAGCAAAGCTTTCCCTTGGGGTGCCAGTCCGCTCAACTTTGTCTTCCTGCGCTATGCCGATCTACTCTTGCTTGCCGCTGAAGGCTATGTGGAGAGCACCACGCAGCAGAACTTGGGAAAAGCGACCGACTATGTCAACGAGGTACGTCAGAAAGCCCTCAACTCCATAGACCCGACCTATATACCGGTTGACTTGAACTTAGACAACATGGGCGAGTACAATGTGGGAATGTATCCTACTTTCACGGATAAGGAATATGCACGCAAAGCCGTACGCATGGAACGCCGATTGGAACTCGCCCTCGAGGGACACCGCTGGTTCGACCTCATTCGGTGGGGAAAACAAAATGCCGTTCAAACTATGAATGACTACTTCCAATCCGAGCAACTCTTCCACACCTATTACAAGGGAAAAGTGATGACCGAAGAGAACCTCTTCTTCCCGACTCCCTACGAGGAAATCGTTAACTCAAATGGTATGTATCAGTAAATAGTATGAGGGTGTATGCTCTGATAATTATAAAATAAGCATTTAGAATCATGAAAAAGGTATTATTTATCATAGCCCTTGTCGTATGTGCACTGGTGGGATGTCAATCTGTGCAATACGAGCAGGCAGCCAACGCAGATGTTCCCTCCGTGCAGAATCTGCAAGTTAATATGGATGTACGCAATATCACTTTTTCTTGGGAAGAAGCAGAGGGCGTAGAGGAAGTGTATATCTATCGCAATGGCAAGCAAGTGGAGACCCTTCCTGCCGGAGTGAAGACCTATTTCGTATTCCGCGAGGAACCCAATGTGGATGTGCTCTATACTTTCAAGGTGAAGAAAGGAGACCTCGTGAGCGAAGGAATAACCCAAACGATTCATATTCAGTACGATGGCAATGCCGGTGTGGTGATGCTCTCCTTGGCTAATCCTACCGCGCAAGAACAGAAAGCAAAAGCATGGTTTGAGGCGAACTATGTGGCTGCCGATAAAGGTCAATTGGTAGAAGCCGCTGTGTTGAAAGACATTACGTTTGACGGCTCATCTTCCATCAACCCCGACCGCTATTCCACCCTTTGGATTGCCATGGAGGGGCGTACGGAGTTGCCTGCCGAACTGGGCGATGAGGCTATTCAAGGTATCCGCCGTTTGGTAGCCGCAGGAGGCAAACTCTATCTCTCCGGCGATGCCTATCTGCTTCTTTCCAAGATGCTGCGTCTGCCCGAAGAGAAGATGCCGCAGGCGATAGACAATACAACCGTTGAGGGAAATGGAGACTGGGGACTCAACTGCTTCATGCACAAGAAATTGGACTATCGGGAGCACGCTTTCTTCAAAGGTTTGGTCGATACAGACGGCAAACTGATGTTGCAAAACTCCCCCCAACGTGCTACCGATAACCACTTGTGGAATATTGGCGGGGCAAGCGCAATGAATAGTTGGAACAATGCGGTATATGGTTATATGTATGCTACGGTGGCAGGCGATGACAATGCACAATACGGCGGATTAGCATATCTGGAGAAATTCGGATGCTCCGATGGCGTGATACTGACAGGCACCATCGTTGCCAATATATTGCCCGGATATCAGTGGGTAGAAGGAAATGCTTATCAAAGCAATATCGAGAAACTCACCCAAAATATCCTTGAGGAAATCAGAATCATTAAATAATCAGCGCTACAACGTAGAATGATACAATAACAAACTATATTTATTAACTTTTTAACTCTATTTATTATGAAAAAAGTTTTTCTATCCATGATGCTGGCGGGTGCTATGTGTGCACAAGCCAATGTAGCTTATGTTCTTGTGGGTGCAAACACGAAGAATGAACTTCCGACAGAGCAGTCTGAGGTTAATTATGGCAACGATGAGCAGCCGGATATTCGTTTGGAGAACCAAGACCCCGAGATTAACTTTGCCAACTGGTTCGATGAGAACTACGTGTTCGAAGAGAAAGGTGAGTTTATCACAGTAGCGGAAATTGCCACTCGTGCCGCTGAG
>CAMFEN010000127.1 GCA_945949375.1 uncultured Bacteroidales bacterium
GCGACTTCAGGTAGAGCAACGGTGCACCGTTCAGGTCAACAAGCGCCTTTTGGATAACGGGTTTCATCTTGCCGTTGCGCTTCTCCATATTCATCATCATCGTGATGGGCACACCGCCTGCCACCCACTCCGAAGCGGGCTTGGTCAGGTTGCGCACCAGCGACATATAGCCCGTCTTGCCGGCTGCGATGAGGTGGGTAGCCGTCATACCGAGCGAGTAGCAGTAGTCTGCGTCGAAGTTCGAGGGGATAGCGCAACGACCTTCGTAGCCGAAGAAGTGGTTGAGCGCGGAGAACTTGCCTTTGTACACGCCGTTGGCTTTCAGTTGTGCCAAGCGCTTGCTAACCATCTCAATGAGCAGTTTCTCGGTCTCAATCTGGCTCACCATCACATTCCCGTGCGGGTCGCGGTCGAGCGTCAACTGCTTGGCAATAGCCTTCGGCAGCGAGCGGAACAACTCGCAAGATGCGGGAGTCAGCATCGACTTCACGTACTCGCGTTTCGCGTCGTCGCCCTCCAAACCGGCGAACTCCTCGTTCTGCGCCAGCATGTCGTTCAACTCTTGTATCAGCACGCGCATAGCGGGGATGAACTCAATAAGTCCCTCGGGGATGAGCACGGTACCGAAGTTCAGTCCGGCGTTCGCACGGTCAACAATCACCTCCACTATCTGCTCCACAATATCGTTCAGCGTCATGTTCTTTGCCTCTACCTCCTCCGAAATCAGGCAGATATTCGGCTGGCTCTGCAATGCGCACTCAAGGGCGATATGCGAAGCCGAACGACCCATCAGGCGGATGAAGTGCCAATATTTCTTTGCCGAGTTAGCGTCGCGTTGGATGTTACCAATCAACTCGCTGTACACTTTGCAAGCGGTGTCGAAGCCGAACGAGGTCTCAATCATGTTGTTCTTCAAGTCGCCGTCGATGGTCTTCGGGCAGCCAATCACCTGAATACCGCATTTCTTTTGCAGGTAATACTCTGCCAGCACGCAGGCATTGGTGTTCGAGTCGTCGCCGCCAATGATTACAACAGCCTTGATACCCAGTTTGTTGCAAACCTCAATACCGTTGTCGAACTGCCAGGTCTCTTCCAGTTTGGTACGACCCGAGCCGATAATGTCGAAGCCGCCGGTGTTGCGGTAGTCGTCAATCACCTCGTCGGTCAGCAGGGTGTACTTACCTTCTATCAAGCCGCTCGGACCGCCCAAGAAACCATAGAGCTGGTTCTGCGGGTTGAGGGCTTTCAGTCCGTCGTACAAGCCGCAGATAACATTGTGTCCGCCGGGGGCTTGACCGCCGGAGAGAATCACACCCACGTTGAACGGCTCGCTGCTGTTGGTGCCCTCTGCGGGTTCCATGGTAATAACGGGCAGACCGTAGGTGTTCGGGAAGAGCGACTGAATCTCCGTCTGGTCGGCTACGGACTGTGTTTTCTCGCCTTCTACAAGGCGTACGGCGCCGCACAACGCTACCGGCATCTTAGGCTGGTAACTCTGCCGCGCAATCTGAAGTGGACTTTTCTGCATAGTCATATCTGTGAAATGTTAAATAAATATTCAAAGTTGTCAGAGCATTCCGATTACTCCGATTTCTCCGAGTCTTCTCGCTAAAATTCGCCTGCAAAATTACGAAAAAATCTACAATTATGCAAATTCTTTTTCAAAAAACCTGCTATTTGCGCACTCCGCTTTGCAAAATTCCGCCTTAGCCTTTATCCCCCTCAATCAGTCCCAGCAGCCGCTCCACAGCCTCTTCCTGCGGGATGTTCTTCATCACGCACTCCTTCCCCCGATACAGGCTGATGCGCTCGCGTCCTGCCCCCACATACCCATAGTCGGCGTCCGCCATCTCCCCGGGACCATTCACGATACACCCCATGATACCTATCTTCAGCCCCTTGAGGTGCGCCGTCGCGGCTTTCACCTCCGCGATGGTTTTCTCGAGGTCAAACAGCGTTCGCCCGCAGCCCGGGCAGGAGATATACTCCGTCTTATACATCCGTATCCGCGCGGCTTGCAGGATATCTTTCGCCAACTGCTCCAACTGTGCTGCCGTGAAATGTGGATTCTCCAGCACCAACTCCGTGCATCCTTCGTCCCACAGCACCCGCCCGCACTCCGCGGCGGCTTGCAACTGCATCAGCCCCCAGTCAGCTTGCGAAGACGCATACACCACCGTCTTACCCTCCACCCGCAGCCGGACTTTATCCTCCTGATAGCGTATCGACTGCGGGTCGGCGAAGTAATCGCGCAGCGCCCGCGCCACGGGTATCTCGCGCTCCGGCGCCTCGCTCAGGCTCACGCGGATAGTATCGCCTATGCCGTCTCCCAGCAACGCACCGATGCCCACTGCCGACTTGATACGCCCGTCCTCACCTTCGCCCGCCTCCGTAACGCCCAAGTGCAGCGGGAAGGTCATGCCCTCTCTGTCCATCTCCTCCACCAGCAATCGCATGGTATCCACCATCACACGCGTGTTGCTCGCCTTCACCGAAATCACAATATCCATGAACGCCTCGCGCACTGCCACGCGCAGAAACTCCATCACGCTCTCCACCATCCCCGCCGGCGTATCCCCGTAGCGCGACATGATGCGGTCGCTCAGGCTGCCGTGGTTCACCCCGAGGCGCAGTGCAGTGCCGTGCGCCTTGCATATCGCCAGCAACCTACAGAAACGCGCGTCCAGACGCTCCAACTCTGCCTGATACTCCTCGTCCGTGTAGTCGATATGCTTGAATTTCCGCGCAGGGTCAATGTAGTTCCCGGGGTTGATACGCACTTTCTCCACCACCTGCGCCGCCGCGTCTGCCACATCCGCCTGAAAATGCACATCCGCCACCAGAGGCAAGTACGCAGCCCCTAATCGTAAATCGTAAATCGTACTTCGTAAATCCTCCTTGATTTTCCCCAGCGACTCCACCTCCCGCAGCCCTTGCGTGGTGAAGCGCAGCAACTCCGCACCGGCTTCTGCGCACCGCAGCGCCTGCGCCACAGAGCCTTCAATGTCGTTGGTTGATGTGTTCGCCATGGTCTGCAAACGAATAGGGTAATCGCTGCCGATGAGCAACTCGCCCACCCGCACGCCGTGGGTCTTCCGCCGCTGATATGTAGTCCGTATCTCCATGATGCTCTGTATTTCGTTTTTGTATTTATCCCTTTTGAGATTTTTGCCGCAAAGATACTGCTTTTTTCCGAATTACACAATACTTTTTTTACAATTTTTGTGGGAAACAAGGATATAAATAACTAAAATAGCAGGCGGGGACGCCTGCGTACCCAGGTAGGCTATGGTGCGGCATGGAGACCGCACCTCCATGATGCAGATGTGGGACATGGTTGAACCTAATATAAAAATACTCAAATCTCTACAAAAAGTCGGCTATTCGTTTGCATAATTCAGAAAAAAGCAGTACCTTTGTGCCGTATTTCATAAACACAACTAATAAAAGAAGATGGAAAATCGTAGATTTGATGAGAGGCGTGAGCCGGAAATCGTGTACTCGCGTTCGGTGAAAGCGGGAAAGCGTATCTATTACTTAGATGTTCGCAAGGCACGTAATGAGGATTTGTATTTGTGTATCACCGAGAGCAAGAAACGACAGGGGGAAGATGAATTCCCTCAATTTGAGAAGCACAAACTGTTCTTATACAAAGAAGACTTTGCGCATTTCACGGAGGGCTTGCAAGATGTGATTGGCTATGTGCAGCAGCAATTAGGTACGATAGAGGAGCGTCAGGAATGGCATCCTGAAGAGGAAAATGGTGAGGTAGAAGAGCAATCGGAAGCCACTCCTGCTGAGGAGCCGGAAAAAAAGAAATCCTTATTCGGTTTCTTGAAAAAATAGAAGACAATCAGCAGGCGGGGACGCCTGCGCACCCGGACATTCAAGAAGTACCAAAACTAAAGAATAAAAAGAAACTGCCTGACATTTTCTGTCAGGCAGTTTCTTTATCAAATAGTCCTCTCGAAAAGAACTTATAGTCTTTCTAACTCTACGGTGAAGTGGCGCATGAGCGGTGCCTCTTTGGTGATACGCAGTCCGCGGGTGATGGTCTCGCGGCGGTCGTACACATTCTTCAGCGCAGCGGCAATCACTTTCATGTGGTTGTCGGTATAGACGCGGCGCGGAATGCAGAGACGCACGAGGTCAAGTCCGCTGAAGCGGTTCTCGCGCGTTACAGGGTCGCGGTCGGCAAGGATGTAGCCTATCTCGCAAGCGCGGATACCAGCCTCGAGGTAGAGTTCGCAAGTCAGCGTCTGCGCGGGGAACTCCTCTTTGGGCACATGGGTCAGCACCTTGTCGGCATCCACGAAGATGGCATGTCCGCCTGCGGGGCGCTGGTAAGGTATGCCGTATTCATCGAGCAGCGAAGCCAGATACTCCACTTGATGGATACGCGTCTGCAACATGTCGAAATGGGTGTTCTCTTCCAGTCCCACTGCCAGCGCCGCCATGTCGCGTCCGTTCATACCGCCGTAGGTGATGAAGCCCTCGAAGGGGATGCAGAACTGCTTGCAGCCTTCGGACCACTCTTCCTTGTTGGTAGCGATGAAACCGCCCATATTCACCAATCCGTCTT
>CAMFEN010000128.1 GCA_945949375.1 uncultured Bacteroidales bacterium
ATACCTTCGAGCTGGACTACTACTGGATGATGGGCGACAACCGCCACAACTCCGCCGACAGCCGCTACTGGGGCTTTGTGCCAGAAGACCATATTGTAGGACGCCCGCTCTTCGTTTGGCTCAGCATAGAGAAAGACAAACCTTGGTTCAAAGGGCATATCCGTTGGAACCGCCTCGGCATGAATGCACGGAGATGATGACCTTGCCTTCTGCATATCTTGCCCCCGAGGAATGGTATCGTCTGTGGTACGAAGGCTGTCCGGGTACGCAGGTGGTACATACCGATGCTTGCATCCCGATTTTTCGGGGATTGTCGTATGCGTCCTCGCCTGCTTGCCAAATAGAAGTGATGGAGAGTTTCCCGAAGCAGACATACCGCAACCGTTGCACCATCACCACCCCCGACGGACCGCTCACGCTCACCGTACCGGTGAAGCACAGCGAACGCAAGCAACTCACGCGGGATGTGGAAATCAGTTACCAAAAGCATTGGCAGCACCAACATTGGATTGCCCTTGTGAGTGCCTACAAACGCACACCCTATTTCGACTACTACATGGACTACTTCCGACCTTTCTACGAGAAAGAGACGAAGTTCCTGCTCGACCTCAACGAGGGGCTGCACGAGGTGATACAGACCCTACTGATAAACCAACAGCCGCAGGCAAACAGCAACATCCCTGTGCCTTTGCACCATACCACTGATTGGCAGGCGCAAGACCTTGAAGCCTGCTTCGGCAACGGCATAAGCATATTAGACAAACTGATGGAGTTCGGACCCGAGACGATAATGAATATTTGATACTGCAACCATGAAAAGCACAGAATGAATGGACAACACAACATGAAGTGCTTTTAATGATATGAAAACAATTGATTGGAAACATCTGACTTTCTCGTACACCGAGTGTGCGAAGATGGTGCGCTGCTCGTTCAAGAACGGACAGTGGGGCGAGGTCTATGTTACCTCCGATTTCTACATCTCTATCCATGCGGCAGCCACGGCGTTGCAGTATGCGCAGCAAGCCTTCGAGGGACTGAAAGCCTTCCGCGGTGTGGACGGCAAAGTGCGTATCTTCCGCCCCGAGGCAAACGCACACCGTTTGCAGGACTCTGCCCGCTCGATGTACATGCCGCCAATGTCGGAGGAGAAATTCCTCGAAGCGGTTACCCTCTGCGTGAAAGCCAATCAAGACTATATCCCGCCTTACGGCACAGGAGCAACGCTCTACCTGCGTCCCATCATGATTGGCGCCACGCCCAAGGTGGGCGTTGCGCCCGCGCAAGAGTTTGAGTTCATGTGCTTAGCAACTCCTATCGGACCTTATTTCCCCGCCGGCTTCGGCACTACGCCTTTTATCATCAACCGCCGTGTGGACCGCGCCGCGCCTTTTGGCACAGGGCAATACAAGGTGGGAGGCAACTACGCTTCCTCTTTCCGCGCCACCGAGCCTGCCCACGAGCAGGGATTAGGCGTGCTCTTCCTCGACTCGAAGGAGCATAAGTATATCGACGAGTGCGGCGGAGCCAACTTCTTCGGGGTGCGCAACGGCGTGTATGTTACCCCCAAGAGCGACAGCATACTGCCCAGTATCACCAACCGCAGCCTGATGACCCTCTGCGAAGACCTGCATATCCCCCACGAGGAGCGACAGATACCTGTGGAGGAACTGCGCCTCATGCAGGAGGCAGCCTCCTGCGGCACGGGGGCGGCTATCTCCCCTATCTCGCGTATCATTGACCCCGACATGAGCAAGGTGTACGACTTCGGTATTACCCCCGGTCCCGTCTGCTGCCAACTCTACCATGCCCTGCAAGACATACAGTTCGGCAGAGCGGAAGACACCCACGGCTGGAACCTGCTGCTCGAAGACTGCTAATCGTAAATAATAAATACTTTATCTTATGTTTAAAAATCATCCAAAGGGACTTATCCCTGCCGCTTTAGCCAATATGGGCGAGCGTTTTGGCTATTACATTATGAATGCCGTACTATTGTTGTTTTTGGTATCCAAGTTTGGCTTATCAGATGCAACGGCAGGTGTTATCTACTCAGTGTTTTATTGTGGAATCTATATTTTGAGTTTGGTGGGTGGCGCTATCGCCGACCGTACCCAAAACTACAATAAGACCATTCAATGGGGATTGATAATCATGGCAATAGGCTATATTGCTCTCTCCGTTCCCGTGTTCAGCGAGACCGATGGCAATTCTGCATGGTGGGGCATCTTGGTCTTTACCTGCTTGGCTTTGTTCCTGATTGCTTTTGGTAACGGATTGTTTAAGGGGAACCTGCAAGCCATCGTTGGAAAGATGTATGATGAGTTGGAAGCAGAGGCGGCAAAAGAAGGTCCTGAAGCATTGGCACAGGCAAAGGACAAACGCGACTCAGGCTTTCAGATATTCTATGTGTTCATTAATATCGGCGGACTGATTGCACCGTTTGTGGCACCGCTGTTGCGCCAATGGTGGTTGGGTAAGCACCATTTGATTTACAATGCGGATATGCCCGCACTTTGCCACCAATATTTGTCAGACGGTGTGGTAACTACCAAGTTCACCGAGACCATGCAACAAGTGATGAGCACGGGATATACCTTTGTAGATAATTTCAGTTTCTGCCAAGAATATATCACGGTGTTCAACCAAGGTATTCACTACTCGTTTATCGCATCGGTGGTTGCGATGTTGCTCTCGCTGATTATCTTCCTTTGCACAAAAAAAATGTTCCCGCAACCGGCTAAGAAAGCCAAAGCGGAAGTGGTAGAATACACGGCGGAAGAGAAGCAGTCGATGGCAAAGGAGATAAAGCAACGAATGTATGCCCTTTTTGCAGTGTTGGGTATTGCTATCTTCTTCTGGTTTAGTTTCCATCAGAATGGTCAGTCTTTGTCTGTTTTCGCACGCGACTTTGTGGTAACGGAGTCTATTGCTCCTGAGATTTGGCAAGCGCTAAACCCGTTCTTTGTAATCGTGCTGACACCTATCATCATGGTGATTTTCAGTTCTCTCGCAAAAAAAGGAAAAGCCATTTCTACACCGCGTAAGATTGCCATCGGTATGGGTATTGCCGGTTGTGCTTATTTGTTCCTCACGATATATTCTGCCATCTGCGGATATCCTTCCGGGACAGATTTTCGTGCCATGAATGCATCGGAGATGGCGGAAGCAGGCTTAGCCAAGGCAGGTCCGTGGGTATTGGTGGTAACCTATTTCTTTTTGACGGTGGCTGAGTTGTTCATATCGCCGTTGGGATTGAGTTTTGTGAGCAAGGTAGCACCGCGTCATTTGGTAGGTCTTTGCCAAGGATTATGGTTGGGAGCCACGGCATTGGGTAATCTGATGATTTGGGTAGGTCCTGTGATGTACAACGCATGGCCTATTGCGTATTGCTGGGCAGTGTTCTTGGGCGTATGTGTTATCTCAATGGGTATCATGCTCGGAATGGTTAAATGGCTAGAAAAAGTAGCATGCTGATATGGAAGCACTGATTGATAGTATATCAAGGTATACCGCCTCTCTGGAGCAGCGTTTGTCTGCTCTGGAGAGTGCGCTGTCTGTGCTGCAGACGCAGTGGGCTGTGGCGCAGACCAAAGAGAAAGAGCAGGAGGCGGTGATTGCTTCTCAGGTGAATCATATCGCCTCGCTGGAGTCCAAGATTAGTGTGCTGCAAGCCGGTATTACCGCCCAAGAGGAGCGTATCGCCGCCTTGGAGCAAGCCATAGAAAATAACGAGTGGGTGGTTCTATCGGACGAAGAGCCGGCAGAGGTGGAGCCGACAAGCGAAGAAGAACCCGCCGAGGAGCAAGTGTCCACAGCAGAAGAGATTGTCGAGGAGGAGCCCGCAGAGGAGGCTCTTGGAGAAGAAGAGTTGATGGTAGAGGAACCTACTGAAGAAGAGCCAATACTTTCTGCTGACACCATTGAGGAGGAGGAGGTAAATCCGGAGCCAGAGCCGGAAACTGACTCCGAGCCGGAGCAAAAGGGCGTCTCTACTCCGACGGAGCAAATTGTTTCTGCTCATGAGGCACCCAAGGCGAACCTGTACGGCAAGCCGGTGGACGACATCAAGCAGGCGATAGCCTTGGGCGACCGTTTCCTCTTCCAGCGTGAACTATTCCGCCAGAATGTGGAGTTGATGCAACGCACCTTTGCGGACATTAACGCGCTCCATTCCTTCGACGAAGCCATCACTTACCTCAACAAGCGTTTCGATTGGGACAAAGAGTCGAACACCTACGCGCTCTTCCTGACCGCACTGCACAGACGGTTTTCATAGGATAAAGGACCGCTCACTGCGTTCGCTTCATCCTTTATCCATCATCCAAACAGAACTATGCTCTATATTGTTCCCACGCCGGTTGGTAACTTGGAGGACATCACCTTGCGTGCGTTGCGCGTGCTGAAAGAGGTGAGCCTCATCTTGGCGGAAGACACACGCACGTCTTCCGTCCTATTGAAGCATTACGATATCCATACTCCCTTGCGCTCGCACCATAAGTTCAACGAACACGAGACCTGCGGTACCTTTGCCGATATGGCGGCTTCTCAGGACATTGCCCTC
>CAMFEN010000129.1 GCA_945949375.1 uncultured Bacteroidales bacterium
CGACTCTGTCTTGATAGGCGGAAAGACAACCATCGAAGCAGGGGCTACGCTGTATATGCACCAAGGGGCGGCTATTTTCGCGTTGGGCGATGTAGAGGCTGTCGGTAAGTTGAATCAGCCTGTCACCCTGCGAGGAGACCGATTGGACAGGCTTTTCGATTCGGTGCCCTATCGCTACGCAGCAGGTATGTGGGACGGACTCTACCTGCTCAACTACAAGGACGCTCCCCGCGCTGCTTACGCTTTTGATTACCTCCACTGCGAAGGAGGAAACATCGGGCTCTATTGCTACAGCGAGCGCACGCAAGCCCTGCCGTCTCTCACATTGTCGAACAGTCGGCTGCACAACCATGCGCTCTATGGCGTTGTGCTCCAAAACACCAATGCCACCATTGCCAATACCGAAATCAGCAATTGTGCTTCCTACTGCCTCTACCTGGACGGAGGCGAGTTCGACATCGTGCACACCACTATCGCTTCCTATTTCGGCGCTACCAATGTGAATATCCAATCGACCCAAAAGGAGGATGTGGCGGGAGTGTATATCAACAATCTGAGCAAGACAGGTGCCGCTACCCATGTGAATGTGCGCAACTCGATTATCACAGGCAACCGCCGCAACCAATTGGTGTTGGCAACTCCCCTGCCGCAATACTATGCCGGAGCATGGTACGGCAATTACCTCAAGACAGATTCGCTGACCATTCCCCATGCGCACGATAATGTCTATTGGTCGGAAGAAGACACCTTGGAGGTATTCCGCAATACCTACTACAAATACAAGGAATATCGTTACTACGATTTCCATCTTGACTCGCTGTCCCCTGCTCGCAGCATCGGCGACTCTATTACTGCCTTGTCTTATCCTTTCGACTGCAATGGCAAAAGTAGAGTGAATACGCGCCCTGATGCCGGTTGCTATCAATATACGGAATAAAAAAAGGAGGCTGGCTAACTCAACTTGTTAGCCAGCCTTTTTTGTTGGTAAATTCGTTTTCTTTTACGTCTAAAATGCTAAATCTTTCCTGTGCATATAGAGCATAGAGTTGTGGGGGATACTCGAAATGTGGAAATGCAAAAATTGTTGGTATTAGACAATACATTATGCAAGTCATCTACAATCCCTGTGCCAAGATATTTCAGTACCGCCTCTTTGCGAGTCCATAATACTGTAAACATTTCATCCATGGAGTCTGCTGCGGCTATCTGCTCTTTCTCTTGTTCGTTCATTGTCTTTTCAATGAGCGATTCGGAAGGGTGGCGGAGGGTCTCAATATCTATGCCTACGGGGGTATTGGAGACCGCAACTGCGATGGCTTGTTTGCAGTGGGAGATTGAGAATTGAGGTTTCTGCTCATTATCAACCCTATTCGCACCTCTTATGTCCAACTCTGGTTTCCCGTATTCGTTGTAAGTAAAAAGCAAATCGCACTCAATGTCGTAGTGTTCACGGAGCAAATCTTGCAACATCAGATAGGATTTCAAGCAGGCGTATTGCCCGAAGGCGTGCTTATACTGCAAGGCTTGTGTCCGCCTCTGCTCCGACACCCTCGGCAACATCGCCTGCACCGAATCCCATGTGCATTCCTCTATTGGCACAATAGACCATTTGACGCAATCACATGTGTTCATATTCTTTATTAAATAGGGCTAATCGTCGGTCGAGTTCCTCGTATTGGTCTTCCCGGATGGCACTTGCGCAGCCGCGCATACCCTCACGCTGAGCCCCTGTATTGGTGAGTGTGATAGCAGATACTCCATAGTAAATCAGTTTGTTGAGCAACTGCTCTCCCGTCCAGTCGCGGTAGCCGAAAGTGAAGAAGAAGCCATCGCCTACGGGCTGTCCGTCGGCGTCCTTATCATAGACGATACGGAAGCCGTTCTTCTCCATGATTTCCTTGATACGGCGTGCGCGGCGTGCATACTCGCGGGTGTTCTCCACAAATCGTAACTTGCCTTGGCACGCTGCCTTGAACATTGCCGCCATGGCATGCTGCACAGAGTGGGTAACACCCGCAGAGAGGCTATAGAGCACGATATAGATAAAGTTGCGCAGGAACTCACCGTCGTTGTGATAGCGCTCCGCCAACGCCGGATAGGGGCGGTGTGCGAGATAGGGATTCATCGCTACGATGGCGGCACGCTGCCCTGCGTAGGAGAACATCTTGGAGCAGGAAATCATGTGCACGCAGTTGTTGGTGTAGCGTCCGACGGTGGGTTGGAAAGGTGGCTCGTAGGGCATTCCGCGCTGCTCGCGGAAGTCCATGTTGAGGTACGCAAGGTCCTCTATCACCATCACGTTGTAGCGGGTAGCCAGCCGCCCGAGTATCTCTAACTCGCGCTCCGTCAGGCACATCCACGAGGGGTTGTTCGGGTTGCTGAACAGCACGGCGGCAATACGCCCCGTCTGGAAATGGCGCTCCAACTCCTCTCCGAACGCTTCGCCTCGGAAGTCCGCCACGTCGAAAGCGTCCACGCGCACGCCAATCACGGCGCACTGCTGTTTCTGCACAGGGAAACAGGGGTCGATGAACAGCACCGTGTCGCGCTCTTTGTCGAACTGCGAGATGGTCAGGTTGAGCGCAAAAGCCGCCTGCATGGAGCCCACCGTCGGCACGATACAATCGGGCGGGATATCCAGCCCGATGAACGCCCGCACGAACTCGCTGCCCCAGTGCTTCACCTCGGGAATACCCGTGATGAGCGGATAGTGGGAGCCGCAACCCTCTTTCAGCGCTTTGTGCTCCGCAGCGATACCTATCGCCTCGGCGGGCAAGCCCGGCTCTCCCAACTCCATGTGGATAAACTCCTCGCCCGTAGCACGCTCGATGTCCTTCACTACACCCACCAACTGGCGGATGCTCGCATTGCCCAACTCACGGGCATTACGCAAACCAAAGTCGATACACGTCTGGTCCACTAATTGTTTATCTAAGGGAAACATGATGAGTAGTTAATAGTGAGTAGTTAATAGTTAATATTGGCTTGCTACCATATTATTCTATCAAAAGATATCTGATTGATACACAATGCAATATTAACTATTAACTATTCATTCTTAATTATTAAACCCCGCCTCTACGGCTTTCACGTTGGTGGCGACAACGGCTTCGCCTTTGCGAGCAAAGACGCGCTCTACGCCTGCAATCATCTTGTCGTGCTCAATGCCGAGCATGGGGATAGCGGCACCGAGCAGCACCATGTTCGCTGCCTGCGCGGGTGCGCCCACGCTCTTTGCCAGCGCCTCCACATCCAGCAACACATGGTTGGGGAACGCCTTGATATGCGCCAGCACTTCCTCCAAGTCGGGATAGTTAGGGATATTCACAAACGGCACCGAGGAGGTTACTATCCACCCGTCGGGTTTCAGATACTCCACATAGCGCAGTGCCTCCATCGGCTCCAGCGAGATGACCAAGTCGGCTCCGCCGCGGGGTATCAGGTCGGAATGGATAGGCTCGGTGGAGATACGCAGGTTCGACTGCACATCGCCGCCGCGCTGCGACATGCCGTGCACCTCGGCTTGCTTCAGGTAGAGTCCTTCGGCGAGTGCCGCCTCGCCTATTACCGTGGCGATAGAGAGGATACCTTGTCCTCCCACGCCTGCTAATATAATATCACGTTTCATTGATAAGTTAATAATTAATAGTTAATAGTTAATAATTGATAGTTTATCAGTTAATAGTTAATATCCCTTCATATCCTATGAAAGTAGTTTGTTATTGCAATACTATGCGATATTAACTATTAACTGTTCACTATTAATTGTTCGCTGCTTTCTGCTTCAAGTGTCGTTTCAGGGTTTGGATACACTCGCGGCGGGCGATGACAACGGAGGTGCCTGCGTAGTTGATTTCCTCACGCAGCACTTGCTTTATCTCCTCCATGTTCTTCGGCAGGGGCACTACCACACGCACATGCTCGGGCGCTACGCCCAGTCCCGTACATATCTGCTCCAAGCGTCCTGTGCCTGCAGAGTCTTGTCCGCCCGTCATACCCGTGGTCAGGTTGTCGGAGATGAGCACTACCACGTTGGCATTCGAGTTGACGCAGTCGAGCAGTCCGGTCATGCCGCTATGGGTGAAGGTAGAGTCGCCAATGACCGCGATAGAGGGGTGTTGCCCCGCGTCGGCAGCGCCTTTCGCCATCGTTACCGATGCACCCATCTCCACGCAAGCGTGGATAGCGTGGAACGGCGATAGTGCACCGAGCGTGTAGCAACCGATATCGCCGAAGATACGCGGCGAAGGATACTCACGCGCCACTTCGTTGAGCGCAGCGTACATGTCGCGGTGTCCGCAGCCTTGGCAGAGTGCAGGCGGACGGCTCACCACCAGCGTGTCGGCTTCCCGCACGGGCAGCGGCTCCATGCCCAGTGCTTTGCGCACGGCATCGGGGGTCAGTTCGCCCATACGCGGCAGGTCGCCCGTGAGGCGTCCTTTCACCGCCACCGTCGAGGGCACCATGCCGCGGAGCAGTTCTTCCACTACGGGTTGTCCCTCTTCCATCACCAGCACTTCCTCCGCGCCGTCTGCCACCATCCGCTCGATGAGG
>CAMFEN010000130.1 GCA_945949375.1 uncultured Bacteroidales bacterium
TAACAATCCTTGTGGCAACAGACGTGGCAGCTCGCGGACTTGACGTTGACGACTTGACACACGTTGTAAACTACGGTTTGCCGGAAGACACCGCTGTCTATACGCACCGCTCCGGACGTACCGGACGTGCCGGAAAAACAGGTATTTCCGTGGCGATTATCCACTCCAGGGAAAAAGGACGCCTGAGACAGATAGAACGCATTATAGGCAAAAAATTCGAACGTCGCGAAGTGCCGACACCGCAGCATATCATTGAAAAACAACTTTATAACCTTGCAGACAAACTTGAGCGTGTAGATGTTGACGATGCGGAAATGGAAAAATATTCCGGCGGAATTATCAAAAAACTCGGTTGGCTCACTCAGGAGGATCTCGTAAAACGTGTGCTCGCACTGGAATTTAACAGACTTCTGCGTTACTACAAAGATGCTCCGGACATTGACTATAAGGAGGAAAAACGCGAGAAAAAAGCAGCAAAAGAACGTAAAACAGACGTTCAGCGACCCACAGACAAAGATAAGGACCGCCGTGTGGCAGAAAAAGGCTACGAAAGAATTTACGTAAACATAGGCAAGGGTGACGGCTTCTATCCCGCAAACCTCATAGACTTGATAAACTTCAACGTTGAGGGTGCAAGGGTAGATGTGGGCAGAATAGACCTGCTGCCGGGCTATACGCTTTTTGACGTGCGTGCAAAAGACGCAAAACGTGTTGTGAACAGCATTTCCGGGTCGGATTTCTTTGGAAAACGCGTATTCTGCGAGATTGCACAGGCAGATAAAGACTATTCCAAGGCGGCATCCAGGAAAAAGAAACGTGCTCGGGATTCTCAGCCGCAAGATGAAAAGCCGCAGCATGAATTTCGCAAAGGCGGAGACAGAAAACGCAATAGAAATAGGCGTTGAAAACCTTTTTAATTACTTGAATATGAAAAAGTTACTCACAATTATATCAGCATTGCTCCTCGCTGTGACCGCAAAGGCGCAAACAGGCGTGGAAGCAGCCTTTTATTCCGCTCCGGACGACGTAATTACTTACGCACCCGAAACGCTGCGTATGGATATGGTGGATTATTTCAAAAGCGGCTCCTCAAGACTTGGTCAAAACACTTTTTTTGATGGTTCACGCATCCTGGAACTTACAGACGAATCCATCACAATCCAGGAAACGGCAGACAGTGCTTCCATTGCTCAATTTTTTGTGGAAGCAAAGTCAAAAAACGATTCTATAATAATTCTTATCCGAAATATCGCCACTCCTGCAATTGACGGCAGAATAGTTTTTTACGACAGCAAGTGGAACGAAATTACCGGCTGTTTTAAAGAACCTACGCTCAAAGAGTGGCTCATCAGTAACAAAAAAGAAGATATAGCCCTGGCGGAAAGACTGATTCCGTTTGTTATGGCGAAGTATATCTATAATGCTGAAAATAAGATTCTTACGCTCACACCGTCGTTTGACGCATATATGTCGGAGGATGATTATAATAAGGTGGCACATCTTATCCGACCGGAAATTTGTTTCCGCCTGACAGGTTCAAAAATGAAGAAATGCCAATAAAGGATTACGGAACGGATTCTGCCATGACGCTGCTCGAACTGAATGAAATCATAGAGCAACTCGTGGTGATACCGCAGACAAAAGGTATCTGGGTAACTGCGGAAACGGCAGACCTGAGCCGTGTAGCGCCCGGCGAAGGTAGCGGACAAGGCGTAATCCCCACACCGATTGGAGATACGCCCCTGCTGTTATTGCTCCTTTTTGCACCGGCATATATTCTGCATTTCCGTAGGCATGCTAAACACGCATAATTCTTCTTGCTGAGTAAGGCAAGAATGATGCAAATTGGCAAATTTGTGCAAATTATTTGCATAATCAAAAAAAATGCCGTATCTTTGCAGCGCAAACAAACCAAGGACCTATGAAACGGATTGTAGTTTTTACCGGTGCGGGTGTGAGCGCAGAGAGCGGCTTGGGCACCTTCCGCGACGCGGACGGACTATGGGAAAAGTACCGCGTGGAGGACGTGTGCACACACGAAGCGTGGCTCCGCAATCCGCAGTTGTGCGTCAACTTCTACAACGCACGCCGACGCGACACCTTGGCGGCGCAACCCAATGCCGCACACATCGCAATAGCCGAGTTACAGGCGCACTTCCCCGAGACACAAATCATCACGCAAAACATCGACGACCTCCACGAACGCGCCGGTGCCCACGATGTGCTACACCTGCACGGCGAGATACGCAAGCTCCGCTCGGACATCAACGAGACGGCGACCATCAACCTCGATGGCTGGGAACAGCACTACGGCGACCGACACCCTGACGGCAGCCTCCTGCGACCTTATATCGTCTTCTTCGGCGAGGGAGTTCCCAACTTCCCCAAAGCCTGCGAGATAGCATCACAAGCGGATATCATGCTGGTCGTCGGTACCAGCCTCAACGTCTATCCCGCCGCATCCCTCTTAGAGTACCTCCCCACGCATGCTACCATCTATGTGATTGACCCTGGCATGCCCGAGTTTGGCATCTACCGCAACCGAGTAACACACATACGCAAGAAAGCATCCGAAGGCGTACCCGAATTGGTGAAAACCCTAATGAGCAACGCCCCTCATAATTCCTAATTCCTAATTGTTTTATGTACATCGCATTGGTAGTTTTATTAGTTTTGGCAGGTGTAGGACTGCTGTTGGTGGAGATGTTTCTGCTGCCGGGCTTCGGCATCGGAGGCATCGCAGGTTTTGCTTGCTTGGGCGGCGCGGTATGGGTGGCATACTGCCTTATCAGTGCGCTCGCAGGACATATCACCCTCGCTGCCGCCTTGCTCCTCTCGGTGCTGGCGATATTCGGCTTCCTGAAGAGCCGTGCCTTAGAGAAAATGGGGCTAAAAACGGAAATAGATTCGCAAGTCCCCCTCGCCAAACCCGGCAAGAAAATCAAGAACTTGGAGAAAGCCGCCAAGGAAATGGAGGAGTGAGTGAAGACCATCTTGCGACTGAAAGACCGCGCTTCGCGCTGAAAGACAAAAGACCGCTCACTTCGTTCGCTGTAAGACTGATATACAAATACTAAATCAGTCGTTCAGCGCAGCGATCGTTCAGCGAAGCGGTCGGACAATGAAATGGTCGTTCAGCAAAGCGGTCGGATAGCACAGCGGTCAAAAAATCGAAACAATTAATCTTTTTACTATTATGGATATCTTTACAATTGTTCTGCTGGTTATTCTCGGCATTTTTCTGATTATTTTTTTCTACTATGTGCCGTTTATGTTGTGGATAAACGCACAAGTGAGTGGTGTTCGTATCTCGTTGGTACAGTTATTCCTCATGCGCATCCGTAAGGTGCCCCCCACGAAGATTGTGAACTGCCTCATCGAGGCGCACAAAGCGGGCTTGCAAGACGTGAAGCGCGACGGACTGGAGGCGCACTACCTCGCCGGCGGGCATATCGAGCGCGTGGTGCATGCTCTCGTCTCTGCCAACAAAGCGAGCATGGAGTTGCCCTTCCAGATGGCTACCGCTATTGACTTGGCGGGTCGTGATGTGTTCGAGGCTGTGCAGATGTCGGTCAACCCCAAGGTCATTGACACCCCGCCCGTAACCGCAGTGGCGAAAGATGGTATTCAGTTGATTGCAAAAGCGCGTGTTACCGTCCGCGCGAACATCCGCCAGTTGGTGGGTGGTGCTGGTGAGGACACCGTCTTGGCACGTGTAGGCGAAGGTATCGTCAGCTCCATCGGCTCCGCTGAGAGCCATAAGCAGGTGCTCGAGAACCCTGACAGCATCTCCAAACTCGTGCTCAGCAAGGGCTTGGACGAAGGTACCGCTTTCGAAATCCTCAGTATCGATATCGCCGACATCGACGTAGGTAAGAACATCGGTGCACAACTGCAGATGGATCAAGCGCAAGCCGATAAGAACATCGCACAAGCCAAGGCAGAGGAGCGTCGCGCAATGGCTATCGCCAGCGAGCAGGAGATGAAAGCCAAGGCACAAGAGGCGCGTGCACGTGTCATTGAGGCTGAGGCTCTCGTGCCGCAAGCCATGGCAGAAGCATTCCGAAACGGCAACCTCGGCATCATGGACTACTACCGCATGCAGAATATACAAGCCGACACCGCCATGCGTGAGACCATCGCCAAACCCGCCGCAAAGTGATGTCCTAAAAGAGCATGCGCCCTCTTCATTCATAATTCTGAATTATACAACATGTCTTTTCGTCTTCGTCTTGCGCTGAGGCTGGAACAGTTGCGACGCAGAAATATGAAGGTCTTGCACCCTCTGCAGCAACTCTTTTGGGAGAGTACCCTGCGCTGCAATGTGCATTGTCTGCATTGTGGCAGCGATTGTGTCTCTTCCGTTTCCCAACCCGATATGCCGGCTGCCGATTTCCTGAAAGTGATAGATGAGCAGATCACACCGCATGTGAACCCGCATGAGGTCTTGATTATCATATCCGGAGGCGAGCCCCTCATGCGAAAAGACTTAGAGGAAGTAGGGCGCGCGCTCTACGACCGAGGCTATCCTTGGGGAATGGTGACCAACGGAT
>CAMFEN010000131.1 GCA_945949375.1 uncultured Bacteroidales bacterium
GAAGCCATCACCACCATTGATTTATTACGTCGTGCGAACATCCATCTTACGACGGTATCAGTAACAGGCAAACCGATGGTGTTGGGGGCGCACAACATCGCTGTGGAAGCCGACGGACTGATAGACGATATTGATTTTGCCGACGCAGAAATGTTGATTTTGCCCGGCGGACCTACAAAATTGGGCGAATGCCATACCCTCTGCGACTTGCTCAAACAGCACAACGAAGAAGGAAAAACGATTGCAGCGATATGCGCTGCTCCGTCTGTGCTGGGGAAACTCGGTATCTTGGAGGGGAAACAAGCTACATGCTATCCGGGCTTTGAGCAGTATCTTGGCGAGAGTTTTATCGGCGGTTTGGTTGTAGAATCAAAGAATATCATTACAGCAAAAGGTCCGGGCTTGTCCAGCGATTTTGCATTCTGCTTGATTGAAAAATTGGCAGGCAGCGAGGTGGCAGACCAGGTGTATTACGCGGCACAGTACTAATTTTTTAATTTTAATTATAAACAAAAACACTACAAATGAAGAAACTATTTACACTTGTCCTCGGATTGGCTGCTGTCTGCGCAGTGAGTGCACAAGAGGCAGAAACAAAAGAGAATCCTTGGAAATTTAATGGTACCGTGGGGTTGAATGCAGCGGCTACGGGTATGTGGAACTGGGCAGCCGGCGGTAACAACAACGTCAACGGCGTGGCATCTACTAAGTTGCGTCTGCTCTATCATGAGAACAACATGGCATGGGAGACAAACCTTGATATGGAGTATGGTTTGTCGTGGATAGACCAAGAGTATGATGCGCTGCAAAAGACGAGCGATAAAATCAACTTCAATACGAAGTTCGGTTGGGAGTTTCATAAGACATGGTATCTGACCGTTTCCGCCGGATTCCAGAGCCAGTTTGCTTATGGTCGTGCATATGATGGGACAGATCTATTCGACCCAATTATCTCGAAATGGTTAGCACCTTCGTACACCGACATTGCCGTTGGTATTGATTGGAAGCCGAATGATATCTTTTCCATCTATCTTTCGCCGGTAGCAGGACGTCTCTCTACGGCTTATGTAGGCGGGAAATTGGATGATAAGTCCAGAACCATTACCTATCCGGACGGCACGTTGGTTTATCCAAACGGTTTGGAGCAGGAACTGAAAGAGAAATATGCCGTTTGGCACTATACCGTGTTAGATGAGCAGACCGGTGAGATTGGCAAGGCGTATGACAAGAACCTGCGTGCAGAGTTGGGGCTCTCGCTGAAAGGTAGTATCAACTACACCTATAAAGACTTGAAAATCATCACCTCTGTAGGTTTGTTTACTCCGTATAGTTGGAACAAAGTGGATGTTTATCAAGATGCAGATGGCAAGTTGTACAAGAATTTGGGCAATGATAGTCAAAATTTCGACAATATGACCCATATCGGCTACCTTGATAACAACCGCCGTTTTGGAAATTTTGATGTAGATTGGGATTTCGCAATTTCTTACCAATTCTTGAAGTGCCTGCAAGTGTCGCTCAACACTTCGCTCAAGTACTATAACGGTACGCTTATTGAGAAGTTTGACAAAGAGGGCAATTCGCTGGGTAAGGCAGAGCGCGTACAGTTTAAGTCCGTTATCGGTCTAGGTATCGGATATTCTTTCTAAATTATGACAGCGGTAGAGCAATTAGAGCAGAATATACATATCCTTTTGGAGCGTTATCAAACGCTTCAAAAGGAGAATGCTCTGCTGCGCGAAGACATACAAGAACAGCGACAGGAGATTATTCGCAGCCATAGCGAACTACAAGAATTACAAAAACAATGTCGACTGTTGAGTACGGCAAATGCTATTGGCGGCGATGCCGCTACAAAAGAAAACGCCTACAAGCGATTGAGTTATATTATCACGCAAATAGACAAAGCCATTGCCACATTGGCGAAAGAAGACCTTGGGTAACAACCATTGCGGCAGGCGATGTATTGCATGCAGAACGGGTAACACCCATCGACAATTAACCACTGACACTAACATTGCTTCCTGCAAAGCAACATATTAACCTTCAAATCGGGGCACACAATGTGTCGCTGGATATTCCGCGCGAGGCGGAGCCACTCTACCGCAAAGCGGCGCTTACCCTCAACGAACGATTTCTGTATTATCAACGGCGTATGCTCAAGGCCTCTGCAGAACAGTTGTGGCTGTATGTGGCACTGGAGTTGGCAGTGAATCTGCATGCTGACGCAAGGGAGAAAAGCCTGAAACCTATCCATGAAAAATTAGAAGTGCTCAATCAACTGATTGAGAGTTGCCTTCAGAATGAGAATAGCGAGGGCATTGTCAAATAAGTACGTAAATAACAACTAATCATAAATAAACAATACTATTATGCTATTATTAGAGATCACACCATTTATCTGTGTCTTGATTGCAATAGGATGTGCGCTGTTAGGAGCATTGATATGTTTCCTGATATTTCGCCTAACAAGCGTCAGTCTCGTGAGAAAGGCAGCAGAGGAAGCCGAAGTGCTGAAGAAAAACAAAATTATCGAGGCGAAGGAGAAATTCATTGCCCTCAAGTTAGAACACGAGAACATGGTCAGAGAGCAGGAGAAAAAACGCCAGCAACTTGACCAACGTTTGCAACAACGCGAACAACAACTCAACCAGCGACAAGGTGAGCTACAACGAACTCAAAACGACTTTAACCAGCGCATGCAGCAGAAAGAGCAGCAGGTAGAGCAACAGCAGAAGGCATTGGAGTTCAAAGCTCAGGAGGTAGAGAAACTGCAGCGTCAAGCTGAACAACAATTGGAAAAGATGTCCGGCATGTCTGCCGAGGAAGCCAAAGCGCAACTCATTGAGTCGCTGAAAGACGAGGCGAAGACGGCTGCAATGTCTTATATCAATGAGATTATGGACGATGCGCGCCTTAATGCCAACAAAGAGGCTAAACGCATTGTGATACAGACTATTCAACGTGTGGCAAGCGAGACTGCTGCAGAGAACACCGTATCGGTATTCCATATTGACAACGATGAGGTGAAAGGTCGTATCATTGGTCGCGAGGGGCGCAATATCCGCGCTTTGGAAGCGGCTACCGGTGTGGAGATTATTGTGGATGATACCCCCGAAGCTATTACGCTATCTGCTTTTGACCCCGTTCGCCGCGAAATAGCACGCCTTTCACTGCATCAACTTGTACAGGATGGACGTATCCACCCGGCGCGTATAGAGGAGGTTGTAGCAAAGGTAACGAAGCAGGTAGAGGAAGAAATTGTTGAGACAGGAAAACGCACTACCATCGACCTTGGAATCCATGGCTTGCATCCTGAGTTAGTACGTTTGGTGGGCAAGATGAAGTATCGTTCTTCGTATGGTCAGAACCTCTTGCAGCATGCGCGCGAAACGGCTAACTTGTGCGCAGCGATGGCGGGCGAGTTGGGGCTGAATACCAAGGCGGCTAAACGTGCCGGGCTGTTGCATGATATAGGCAAGGTGGCTGACGATGATGTAGAACTGCCACACGCAGAACTTGGTATGAAACTCTGCGAGAAGTTCGGCGAGAAACCCGATATCTGCAATGCTGTAGGTGCACACCACGATGAGTGTGAGATGAAGACGCTGATTGCGCCTATCGTGCAAGCCTGCGATGCTATCTCCGGCGCGCGTCCGGGGGCTCGTCGCGAGATTGTGGAAAGTTACGTGAAGCGTCTGAACGACTTGGAGAATATGGCAATGTCCTTCCCCGGGGTTATCAAGACCTATGCGCTGCAAGCCGGTCGCGAACTGCGCGTGATAGTGGGTGCGGACAAGATTAGCGATAAAGATACGGAGTTGTTGTCATTTGATTTGGCAAAGCGTATCCAAGACGAGATGACATACCCGGGTCAGGTGAAAGTAACTGTCATCCGGGAGACCCGCGCTATCAACTACGCGAAATAATAGCAGAAAAGAGGGAATAAAAAACGACTTTGTATTGCTTGTACAAAATCGTTATACATAACAAAGAAACAGGCTGTCGTACATAAAGTCGGCAGCCTGTTTTCTTTGTGTTTGTACTCAAATTAGAGCGCTTGTCCCATCACATTATACTCTTTGTCGCCGCGGAGGATAATCACTTGTCCGTTGCGGAGGACTTTGCGGAGGGCGTGGTTATCATTGCCGACAGCGGTGTTGAGGTTGCCGGAGGGCGCATCGTACTCCGCCATGTTGAAGAACTCGCTCCAATATTGGTCAGCTTGGTAGAGTGCTATCGTGCCGCAGGGTACGAAGACGGGTGTTGCACGATCAACATCCTCGAAGGTCTTTGCTTCGATGGTGGGCGGGACGAGTGCATTGACATACATCGTCTGCATACGCGGGCAGAGAGCGAACGCGTTGTCTGCCACTTTCTTCATGGTGCTGGGCAGGGTAATCTCTGTTAGGTAGTTGCAGCCATAGAAAGCAGCATCGCCTACATTGGTTATGCCTTCGGGCAAGGTAAGGCTGCGGAGGTTGTGGCAGTTGTAGAACGCCCAGTCGCCTATGGTCTGC
>CAMFEN010000132.1 GCA_945949375.1 uncultured Bacteroidales bacterium
ATAGTGTGCGTTGGGCAAACTCCAAGCCGGGCGTGATTCGCAGATTGAGGTGCTTCGAGAGACGCAAATCCATCACGAACGCCACACCAAAGCCCGGTAACATGCTACTTACCCGCGCATACATTACCTCGCCGCCAAGCGGAGCAATAGGCAAGTTGGAGTCGGTGATTCCATACGACATAAAGTTCAAGCCCAATTGAAACCCCATGTGAAACAATTTATCGTCCACATAAGGGTTATTCTGTCCGCGACAAGGCACGAATTGCCACCCTGCTAACAGCAGGAAAACAAGCAGCAACCTATTGAAATTTGAAAAACTACGAATCATTTTCAAATTTTCGGAACTTGTCCCGACTTATCGGGAATTACACATTTTCAAATTGATATATCAGCCATTTCACGGCTTCAGAGTAGCATTGGGTACCGATACCCATGATAGTATGCTGACACACATCAGTAAGCAGGCTGATATGCCGAAAGGCTTCCCGTTGCCGAATATCTGATATATGCACCTCCACCACAGGGATGGGCACTATTGCCACAGCGTCGCGCAGCGCCACACTCGTATGCGTATATCCTCCTGCGTTCAGCACCACTCCAACGTATCCGTTCTCCGTATCGCCATTGCGAAAAGCACACTCCTGCAAACGGTCTATCAAGCACCCCTCGTGGTTACTTTGGTAGTAATCCAGCGACACATCGGGAAACTGCCAACGGAGCTTGTTCATCACATCCTCCATCGTCTCGCTACCATAAATATCGGGCTCGCGTCGCCCCAACATATTCAGGTTCGGTCCGTTGATAATCAGAATACGCATAGTAAATAATTTTTTTGACCGCTGACGCTGTCTGACCGCTTCGCTGAACGACCGCTGACGCTGTCTGACCGCTTTGCTGTCCGACCACTTTGTTGTCCGACCGCTTCACTGACCGACTTATTCACTATCTGAAACTATATCAGTCTGACAGCGCGTAAGCGCGGTCGTTTGTCTGACAGCGCGTAAGCGCGGTCGTTTGTCTATCAGCGCGTAAGCGCGGTCGTTTTCCACTACCTCGCTCCGGAGATGGAGAGCAGGAACTCATCGTTGTTCTCCGTCCGCTCCATCACGCCTTTCAGTCGCTCCATCGCCTCTATGCCGTTCATGTCGCTCAGTTGCTTGCGAATCATCCACATCCGCGAGAGCACGTCCGGCGGCAGCAGCAAGTCGTCGCGTCGGGTGCTGGACGCGGGTATATCCACGGCGGGGAAGACACGCTTGTTCGCCAGCTTGCGGTCGAGCTGCAACTCCATGTTGCCCGTACCCTTAAACTCTTCGAATATCACATCGTCCATCTTGCTGCCGGTCTCGGTAAGTGCGGTGGCGATAATGGTCAGGCTGCCGCCGTTCTCGATGTTGCGTGCCGCGCCGAAGAAGCGTTTAGGCTTGTGCAATGCCTGTGCTTCCACGCCGCCGGAGAGCACCTTGCCGCTGGAGGGTGCCACAGTGTTGTAGGCGCGTGCCAAGCGTGTGATGGAATCCAGCAATATCACCACATCGTGCCCGCTCTCTACCAGCCGTTTGGCTTTCTCGTGCACGATATTTGCCACCTTCACGTGGTTCTCCGCAGGCTCGTCGAATGTAGAGGCAATCACCTCTGCATTCACGCTCCGCGCCATGTCCGTTACTTCCTCCGGACGCTCGTCTATCAGCAGCACAATCATATACACCTCAGGGTGGTTGGCAGAGATGGCATTGGCGATGTTCTTGAGCAGCACGGTCTTACCCGTCTTCGGCTGCGCCACAATCAGTCCGCGTTGCCCCTTGCCAATGGGGGCAAAGAGGTCAATGATACGGATGGAAAGCGGGTCATTCTTGCCTGTGCAGAGGCGGAATTTCTCTGTTGGGAAGTAAGCCGTCAGGTTCTCAAACGCAACGCGGCTCTTCGCCAACTCAGGTGCCAGTCCGTTAATACGAATCACCTTGTCCATCGGGAAGAACTTATCGGGGTCTTTGTTCACGCGGATAGTGCACTCCACCGTGTCGCCCGGCTTCAGCCCGTACTGACGGATCTGGTCTTTCGATACATAGATATCGTCCGGCGATGGCAGGTAGTCGTAGTCAGCAGAGCGGAGGAAGCCATAGCCGTCGGGGGTGCCCTCCAACGTACCCATCGCTATCACGTTCTCTTTCAAGTCAATAACGGGGCGTTGCTCCTGTTGGAGTTGGGGTTGGGGCTGCTGCTCTTGCTTCTTCTGCTGTTTCTTCGATTGCTGTGCAGTTTCTGGGGACGCAGGCGTCTCGCCTGCGGAATGTCCGGGTGCGCAGGCGTCCTCGCCTGCTGAAAAGGAGGTCTGGTCTTCGGTGAACTCCCCCGCCCCGCTTGCGGGGAGGGGGCAGGGGGCGGGGGTACTCAACACGCTGTTGTTTTCATAATCATCGGAGTCTATTGGAAGTTCCATCATTGTATCTTCATTCCTTATTGCTTCTTCTTCCTCAGCCGCTTTCTTCTTGCGACCGCGTTTCTTCTTTGTCCCCTCTTGCGCAGCGGCTTCGGCTACAGCAGCGATGGCAGCCGCGTCCTCCTCATTGATAGCAGCAGGTTCTACAACAGGTGCTGCCGTCTCGCTCGCCGCTTCTTCTGATACTTTCGGCTTCTGCATAGCCTGCCCGCGCATAGTCAGCACATCCCCTATGCTGGGCTTTTTCTTCTTCGCTTCGGCTATGGCTTCGTCCTCAGGCAAGGCTACGGGGTTGATTTCCAGCACCGAAGGCACTGCAATCACCGGCGCAGGTTCTTGCAGTTTGGGCAGCGGCTTGCGCGCCTCAATGGCGCGGACTGTCTTGTTCTGCTTGTGGTTGTTCTGCTTCAACTGCTCTTGCATCTCTTTCATCTGCTCCTGCTCGTTGCCTACTGTAGCCACCACGGTCTCGCTCTTCATGCCTTGCGTATCCACTTTCTTCGCCGTCTTGGTGCCGCGTGTGCGCACACGTTTCTCTGCTTTCGCATCTTCTTTGGCTTGCACCTCGCGCGCACGGTTGTCCGCCTGCGCATCCAAGATGGCATAACTAATCTCGCGCAACGATTGCGACCGACGGGGTTTCAATCCCATCTGCTCTGCTATCGCACGCACTTCATCGAGCGTCATACGCTCCAATTTGTTCAATTCGTATTGCATATAAACTTTGTGTATTAACTCCGCTTCGCTCCGTGTTAGGAACTTTGTCCGGGTGCGCAGGCGTCCTCGCCTGCTAATATCTCTCCGTGTTAGGAACTGCGTGTTTTTAACTCCGCTTCGCTCCGTGTATATAGCCCCGATGGGGCGACATAGATTAGCGTAGGGTGAAACCCTACGTAAAACGGATTACCTACTATGCAAGCCCTGTAAGGGCGACATAACTCAAAAACACAAGATTAAAATAAAGGGGAAAGTTTTTGCCTTGCTGTTAGACACCGTACACGCTAAGTTCTAACAACGGAAGCGGTCTAATTAGGCTATTAGCAAGACGCTAAATCATAGCCTATTGTGAAATTCGAGTGCAAAAGTACGAAAAAAAAATCATATATGCAAGCATTTTCGCCCACAAAAGCGTAAAAAACGCAAAAAAGTGCACTTTTTCGCCCTTTTTGACATGAAACTTGATACTTGAAACATGTATTGGCATGTTTTTTGTCGCTCTTCGGGCGTAACACACTGTTGTGTTGCCATTAAACCTTTAAGCCTTATGTCTAAACATCCATTTCTTCTGCCCGACTTAGGGTACCGATTCACGGACTTGGCTCCGATGATGAGCCAACAAACGCTCGAGTGCCATTACGGCAAACATTTCCGCACGTATGTGGATAATCTGAATCGCCTTGTGGAAGGCTCCGCTATGGAGGGGCTTTCGCTGGAGGATATCGTCCGCAAAGCGCCGGAGGGAGCACTTGCCAACAATGCCGGTCAGGTGCTCAACCACCGTCTCTTCTTCGAGCAACTGCTGCCTGCCGAAGGTGCCAAAGAGCCTTCGGGAGAGTTGTTGTTTTTGATTGAGCAATCGTTTGGCTCTATGCTGCAGATGCACGACCAATTAGAGAAAGCGGCACTCACGCTTTTCGGCTCCGGGTGGGCGTGGCTCGCGTTGGACGAAGAGGGGCGGCTGCAAGTCTTGGCATTGCCCAATGGCGACAACCCGCTGCGCCACTATCTCCGACCCATTGTCGCAATTGATGTGTGGGAGCATGCCTATTACCTCGATTACCAAAATCGCCGGGCAGACTATTTGAAGAACCTATGGCTGTTGCTCAACTGGCGTGTGATATCCGCAAGGCTGGGGTAAACGCATGTCCGGCTACGCAGGCGGCCACGCCTGCTGAGGAAACAACCGTATGCGGCGAACCGCCCACCTTACAACGTTGCACCTGCGCTCCTTCCCGCAGGTGCAACAATTGTATAGTAGTGGTAATTCTAATTTATTCCCCCACCCCGCCTGCTTCCAAGGAGGTGCGGGCGACGAAGCCGAACTCCGCTG
>CAMFEN010000133.1 GCA_945949375.1 uncultured Bacteroidales bacterium
CGACCACCGAGATCTACACTCTTTCCCTACACGACGCTCTTCCGATCTCTCTTCCACGAGGGCGGCTTTCTTCGGGGATAAGGCTGCGGTATAAGCTTCTGCTACTGTGGGCGCGGCGGCGATGCAGTCGGTGGTAACAGGGACAGCCTCGGTGGATACAGAAGCAACCTGAGCAGGGCGGTGGCAAGCACTCACAGAAAACGCCAACACTGCAACCCCTAAAAGATAAGCATTTCTTTTCATAGTCGTATTCGTTTTTGCGTGCATAAGCATTATAAAACGATTCAGCAAAGAAATTTATGAGGATAGCTTGACCAAGTTATCAAAAATACCCTGCATAAATCCTTTGCTGAAGAAATAGGATAATTAGATATTAGTCCGCTATGGTAATCGAAATGAGTGGATGCTGAGCAGTTTATTTTCCTACAATCTTCCGATAGAGCACCTTTGGGTCAACGGCTTTCTGAATCAGTGCGTGCAGGTCATCTATCTTCACGCGCTCTTGCTGCATGGTGTCGCGGTAGCGCACGGTAACGCTGTTGTCGGTCATGGTGTCGTGATCCACCGTGATACAGAACGGCGTGCCGATAGCATCCTGCCGGCGGTAACGCTTCCCAATGGAGTCTTTCTCGTCGTAGTTGGTGTGGAAGTCGAACTTCAACATCTCCTGTATCTCGCGAGCTTTCTCCGGCAGGCCGTCTTTCTTCACCAGCGGCATCACGCACGCTTTCACGGGCGCAAGCACCGGCGGCAGGTTTAGCACCACGCGTGTGTCCCCACCTTCCAGCGTCTCTTCCTTGTACGCCGAGCACATCACAGATAGGAACATACGGTCCACGCCGATAGAGGTCTCGATGACATACGGTGTGTAGCTTTGGTTCAACTCAGGGTCGAAATACTCCATCTTCTTGCCGCTGTACTTCGCATGCTGCGACAGGTCGAAGTTCGTGCGGCTGTGGATACCCTCCACCTCCTTGAAACCGAACGGCATCTCAAACTCAATGTCCGTGGCGGCATTCGCATAGTGCGCCAGTTTCTCGTGGTCGTGGAAGCGGTATTTCTCATCGCCCAGCCCCAGCGCCTTGTGCCAGCGAAGACGGAACTGCTTCCAGTGCTCGAACCATTTCAACTCCTCGCCCGGGCGAACGAAGAACTGCATCTCCATCTGCTCGAACTCGCGCATACGGAACACGAACTGACGCGCTACTATCTCGTTGCGGAATGCCTTACCTATCTGTGCAATTCCGAAAGGAATCTTCATGCGGCCCGTCTTCTGCACGTTCAGGAAGTTCACGAAGATACCTTGTGCCGTCTCCGGGCGCAGGTAAATCTTCATCGCGCCGTCTGCTGTCGAACCCATCTCCGTTTGGAACATCAGGTTAAATTGCCGCACGTCCGTCCAGTTACGCGTGCCGCTGATGGGGCAGACAATCTCCTCGTCAAGGATAATCTGCTTCAGTTCCGCCAAGTCGTTGTCATTCATCGCTTTGGAGTAACGCTCATGCAGCGTATCGCGATGCTCCACGTGCTCTTTCACACGCTCGTTGGTCTGTTTGTAGAGTTCCTCATCGAAGTTCTCGCCGAAGCGCTTGCGGGCCTTTGCCAGCTCCTTCTCTATCTTCTCGTCTATCTTCGCTATCTGGTCTTCTATCAGCACATCGGCGCGATAGCGTTTCTTCGAGTCGCGGTTGTCTATCAAGGGGTCGTTAAAGGCATCCACATGCCCGCTCGCTTTCCATACCGTCGGGTGCATGAAGATAGCGGCGTCGATACCCACGATATTCTCGTGCAGCAGCGTCATCGAGTCCCACCAGTACTTCTTGATGTTGTTCTTCAGTTCCACGCCGTTCTGACCATAGTCATACACAGCGCCCAGTCCGTCGTAGATGTCGCTACTCGGGAATACAAAACCATACTCCTTACAGTGCGCCACCAGTTTCTTAAATGTTTCTTCTTGCGTAGCCATATTATAATTATGAATTATGAATTATGAATTATGAGTGCCATGCGGCTGACACAATTCATTTACTTATTGTTTTTATGATTGATGCTAATAACTTTATCAGTTCTTCGCAATCAGCATACAAACTATCGTATATCTCTTGGTTGATATAGTCTGTTGCATATAGAAGTTCTAACCAATAAGTTGTTTCGTCTGCTTCTTTTTCTGCTATGCTTAATTTGGAAATGAAGTCAGCGGTGCTTTGTGCTCTCCTCGATTCCCGAGCGTTTGCCCCAATACTCGTGCCGCTTTTCAATATCTGCTTGGATAGCACAAACTCCCGTTTGGAAACATCCGGATTTTGTGTAAGATATTTGTATAGACCTACGATACGAATAGCGAATTTCTTGCTCTTTTCTAATAAAACATTCTCCAATTTCATACCCATGGCCGTTATGAATTTATGAATGTCCCTACTAATTACGAATTATAAATTATGAGTGCCATGCTCGAAGTTTGGCATATAATGCACTCATAATTCATAATTCATAATTCATAATTAACGAATCGCTGTCAGCCGTTTCACATGCTCGTTGAAGGCGTCTTCTTTGAGCAACTGCTCCACGGTCAGGTGCATGCGGTAGTTCCAGAAATGGTGCGGGTTCGCGGGCACGTTGATACGCTCGGCATGCGCGTCTGCCAGACGCACTTTCTCGTCTATCGCCAGCCAGTCTTGCAGCGGCAGTATCACCCACATTGCGGGCGAGTACATATGCTGGTTCACGATGAACTCGGCTATCTCCGGCGTCATCACCTGCGGTGCTTCGCCCCACCAGCCCATCTGCTCGTTGTAGAATTTCTGCGTTACCGCGCGGTCTTCCTCCCACCATGCGCGCAGCGGGTTCGTGTCGTGCGTGCCCGTGGTGCATACGCTCAGGTAAGGCGCGTTGGCGGGGTGCGCGAAGTCCACCGTCGGATCTTTCGGCATACGCTGAATCTCCAGACTCAGTATCTGCAAACGGTGCATCACGTCGGGCACGCAGGCGGGCACCATACCCAGGTCCTCGCCGCAGCAGAGCATGTGCGTCGCGTTGATGAGCGTCGGCAACTTCCGCATCGCGCTCTGCCACCAGAAATCGGTGTGGCGACGGAAGAAATAGTCGTTGTAGATATCCATCAGCACACGCTTCTGGTCGTCGTACAACTCGTTGAACGAGTGGCTCTGATAGATGCTGATACGCGGGTGCAGCATCTCTGGATTGCGCTGGTCTTGCACGAACAGCACCTCGCAGTGCAGGTAAATCATGCCGTTGCGAATGTTCTCGCATTGCTCCTTGCTCAGCCCTGCCGCCTGACGCGCCGCATCGTCGGCTATCAGGTGGTTGAAGTAGTCCTCCACCTTCACTTGCGTGTCAAACTCCTCGGGGAAGTAATAGACATACCCATCGTTGGTGCGCAGGAATCGCTCTTTGGCTATCTCTGTGTCGAAGCCGAACACGTCGCCGAGGAAGTTCGCGCGGATATACGGCTTCACCATACGGTCCACGTCAAGGCATACGCCCATGTTCCACAGGTCTTGCGCAGAGTAGGGTAGCGCCGGCACGAAGTGACCGCACAGTCCCCATACGTCGCACTTGCGCATCTGCCATATACGGAAGAAGCCCAAGATATGGTCTATGCGGTAAGCATCGAAATAGTCCTGCATCTTTTGGAAACGCTTGCGCCACCAGAGGAACCCGTCTTTCGCCATCTCGTCCCAGTTGTAGGTCGGGAAACCCCAGTTCTGACCGCTGATAGAGAAGTCATCGGGCGGTGCACCCGCGGAGGCATCGAGGTTGAACAACTCGGGGTGGATATACGCGTCCACGGAGTCCGGCGAGATGCCGATGGGGATATCGCCCTTCATCGCCACACCTATTGAGTGCGCGTAAGCCACTGCGTCTGCCAACTGCTTGTCCGCGTGGAATTGTAGGTAGTAGTACAACTCCTTCGGCTCCTTGTCGCGCTTTGCCAAGAAGGCAGCATACGGCTCCAGCCACTCTTCGTTCTTCGCCCAGAATGACTTGTATTCCTCGCTGCTGAACAACGCCTCTTTGTCGCGCTTGAAGAGCGACTTGAAGTACTTCATCTTCTCGTCGTACACGCACTGGTAGTCGGCTATCGCTTTCGCGTTGAACTCCGCCTTCGTCGCATCGTATTTCTTCTTCTGCGCGGGTGTTAGCCTGCCCATCTTCTCGATGTTGATATATATCGGGTGCAACGCAAACACGCTCACGGCGTTGTACGGATACGAGTCGCGGTTGGTATGCGTCAGCGTGGTGTCGTTGATGGGAAGCGTCTGTATCATCTTCTGCCCGGTCTTCGCTGCCCAGTCTGCCAGTTTCTTCAGGTCTTGGAACTCGCCTATGCCGAAGCCGTCCTCCGTGCGCAGCGAGAACACCGGCACTGCCACGCCTGCCCCCTTGAAGCGAGGTTGCGTGCGGCGGAATGTGCGGTCGTTCTGGCATAGCACCATGTTCTCTTGAAGACCCCATAC
>CAMFEN010000134.1 GCA_945949375.1 uncultured Bacteroidales bacterium
AATTATTATATATATAATATATAATAATTAGAATAACCCCCATAACCCCCCAAAAATTAATCCTTTTTAACGAAAAACTGGGGGTACTTTTCGCGAAAAGTACCCCGTTTTTACCTCAAACTACCCCATTTTCAACCCCACCTTATTTGTTACATTCCACCATAAGGTCTTTGCCGAGACCTAACCGAGTAGCATATCAATACTAAATTGCAATGTGGCAAATGTGGCAAATGTTACATGTTACATCCTAACATATAATTTCCGTATAATTAACCATTAATTATTTCATAGCAAAATTATATGAATAATTACACGACAATTACATGTTATAGTTTCACGACAATTACATGTAACATGCCACATTTGCCACATTAACATTTAGTATTCATTTGCATATTTCAAAAAAAAGTAGTACCTTTTGCAAAGAGTTTGCTTTAATCATTTTCCGTTAAAGACCGTATAAAGAACCATTAAAACTTTGCTTTTTTAATGAACCTTTAATGGGCTTAAATGGAGGCGAGAATTATTCATTTGCATATTTCAAAAAAAAGCAGTAACTTTGCAGCGCAAATGATACACGTTCAAAAGTTCATTTAGATTATGAAAGTAACAGAGAAATTAGCTGCTTTGCGCGGATTGATGCGCGAGCAGGGGCTGAGTGCTTATATCGTGCACGGGGCGGACCCGCACGCATCGGAGTATATGGCGGCACATTGGATGGAGATGTCGTGGCTGTCGGGCTTCAAAGGAGAGACCGGCACCGTGGTGGTAACAATGGACAAGGCGCTGCTTTGGACAGACAGCCGCTACTACCTGCAAGCCGATATCGAACTGAAAGACAGCACCATAGGACTAATGCGCGAATCGGATATAGACTGTCCTACTATCGCCGAGTGGCTGATAGAGACGCTCTCTAAGGTTAGTGATGAGGCAGCAGGCGGGGACGCATACGACAAGTCGGTATGTACCACCTGCGCACCCGGGCAGGGCTGCGGGGTGGTTGGACTGAACCCTGAGATGTACAGTGTGAACGCATTTCGCGCACTCAAAGAGCAGTTGGGCGAGGCGGGTATCGGTGTGCACTCCGTTGACCTGATAAAGCCGCTATGGACGGATGCTCGCCCTGCTATTCCGCAGGCGCCATTCTATGAGTTCGAGGTGGGCTATGCGGGCGAGGATGTGGCGAGCAAGTTAGCCCGCGTGCGCGAAGCCATGCGGCAGAAGAATGCCAACGCGATGGTCATCTCCGCACTGGACGAGATAGCGTGGCTGCTGAATATCCGCGGAAAGGACGTGGAGTACAACCCGCTGGTGATCAGTTATGTCGTGTTGGAGCAAGACCGTTGTACGCTCTTCGTAGCGCCGGAGAAAGTGCCGAGCGTTGCACACAGCCAATGGGGCGAACAGGTAGCGATACAAGGGTATGAGGAGGTATTTGGCTATATCCGGCAGTTGCAGGGCACAGTGCTCTACGACGGAGCGCGCGTGAACGAGGCACTCTTCGAGGCTATCCCCGAAGCATGCCGTAAGGTGAACGCACAGTCGCCTATCATGGTGATGAAAGCCAAGAAGAACACCGTGGAGTTGGAGGGCGAGCGTATCGCGATGCGCGAGGATGCCGTGGCGCTGACCCGCTTCTTCCGTTGGCTGGAAGAGGAGGCGTTCGCCAACGGGCAGGTGCAGACGGAATGCACCATAGCGGATACGTTGCACGACTTCCGCGCCATGGGCAAGCATTTCACCGATGAGTCGTTCGGCACCATCGCCGGCTACAATGGCAACGGCGCTATCGTTCACTACTCCGCTGAGCCCGACACCTGCGCCACCGTGCGCCCCGAGGGTATGCTCCTGCTCGACTCGGGCGGACAGTATCTGGACGGCACCACCGACATCACCCGCACCGTATGGCTCGGCGGTGAGATTCCCGCGCAAGCCAAACGCGACTACACTTATGTCCTCAAGGGACATATCGCATTGCAGCAAGCGCTTTTCCCTCGCGGCACTCGCGGCAACCAACTGGACGCGCTGGCGAAGCAGTATATGTGGGCAGCGGGCATCACCTACGGGCATGGCACAGGGCACGGCGTAGGGCATTTCCTCGGATGCCACGAAGGACCGCAGAACGTGCGCACCGACAACAACCCCACCGCGCTGGAGGTGGGGCATGTCATCTCTGACGAGCCGGGTATCTATCGCACGGGCGAATGGGGTATCCGCACGGAGAACCTCATCACTGTAGTGCCCGCTCCTGCCTCCGAGGCGGCAACCACCAACGACCAGTTCCTTACTTTCGAGACACTGACGCTCTGCTTCTACGACACGCAGTTAATCGATTTCTCGCTCATGACCGCCGATGAGATTGCGTGGCTCAACGCCTACCATGCCCGCGTCTATGCCGAGATAGCCCCGCTGCTCTCCGCAGAGGATGCTGCCTTCCTCGCAGGAAAATGCAAAGCCCTAAACGTAAAATATTGACAGAGTGCGCAGCCCAAACTCCCCCGCCTGCTAATGGTCAAATTGTAAATTGTCAAATTGTCAAATAAACTATGTGGACTTTTCTTATCTCTTTAATCGTTCTTGTGCTGGGCTATCTGCTCTATGGCACGCTGGTGGAGCGCGTGTTCGGCATTGACAAGACTGCGCAGACGCCTGCCATCACCAAGCAAGACGGCGTGGACTATGTGCCAATGGCATCGTGGCGGATTTTCCTCGTGCAGTTTCTTAATATCGCAGGGCTCGGACCTATCTTCGGCGCTATCATGGGCATCTTCTTCGGTCCGGCGGCGTTTCTGTGGATTGTGTTCGGAACTATCTTCGCCGGTGGTGTGCACGACTACCTGAGCGGCATGATGTCTATCCGCAAGGGCGGTGCGTCGCTGCCGGAGATAGTGGGTGGCGAACTGGGCAAAGGCATTCAGGTCTTTATCCGCGTGCTCTCGTTGTTGCTGCTTATCCTGCTGACCACCACCTTCCTCTCCGGACCTGCCACGCTGCTGCAAGGGCTGGCGCCGCTGCATAGCATGCCATTTCGCGAGATGAGCATCCCCATCGTGTGGGTGCTGATTATCTTTGCCTATTACACGCTGGCGACCGTGGTGCCTGTGGACAAGATTATCGGGCGTTTCTATCCCATCTTCGGCGGTATCCTGCTTTTCATGGGGCTGGGTATCATGGTGGTGATGCTGGGCGGACACAGCAGCGAGATGCCCGAATTGTCGGACGGGCTCTACAACCGTCAGACCAACGGCTTGCCCCTCTTCCCGATGATGTTCGTCAGCATTGCCTGCGGCGCTATCTCGGGCTTTCATGGCACGCAGTCGCCGCTGATGGCACGCTGTGTAACCAACGAGCGACTGGGACGATTTATCGTGTACGGCGCGATTGTTGCCGAGGGCGCGTTGGCACTCATCTGGGCAGCCGCAGCCGGCACCTTCTTCGCCGACCCCGAGCAGGGATTGTACGGCATAGACGGCTTGCAGGCGTTTGCCGCACAGCATAAGGGGGAGAACATCGCCGCCTTGGTAGTGGACAAGGTGTCGCGCTCGTGGCTGGGCACGGTGGGCGGTATCTTGGCGGTGCTGGGCGTTATTTTCGCCCCCATTACTTCGGGTGATACGGCACTGCGCTCCGCACGACTAATCGTGGCAGACTTCCTGCATCTTGACCAGCGCCCCATCGGCAAACGGCTGATGATAGCCCTGCCGCTCTTCGCCTGCGTCTTCGGGATGGTGTTTGTAGACTTCAACATCGTGTGGCGCTATTTCTCTTGGACAAACCAGACTCTCGCTGCCTTCACCCTGTGGGCAGGGGCGGTGTTCTTGTACAAAAATGACCCACCCCGTCCCTCAGGACCCCCTCCAACTCCCCCTACAAAGGGGGAGAGTGAGAAATTACCTTTGTCTCTGGATACTAATCTTTCCCCCTCCCTTTGTAGGGAGGGACGGGGAGGGTCCTGTGGCTTCCTTATCGCCTTGCTCCCTGCACTCTTTATGACGATGGTGTCGGTGAGTTATATCTTCCTTGCACCCGAAGGTTTCCACCTTGCCCCTGCCTATTGGTGGGTAGGCTACGCCGCAGCCGCCCTCACCACCCTCTCTTGCCTTCTCGGCTTCATTTTCTGGGCACGCAAACGGGCAAAAGCAAGTCTCTAAACTCGCTTTTTATCCAGAAAAGCAAGTTTTCAAATGTTTTTTTTGCGTAAAAAAGATACAAATTTTACTATTCACGAAACTACTCACACACATGAAAGCATCATTTGTAATATCGAGTCCGGACGTGGCGAGTTGTCCTCGCAGCACACTGCCGGAGTATGCCTTTATCGGGCGGTCGAACGTGGGGAAATCGAGCCTCATCAACATGCTCACACGCAATCCGAAGTTAGCCAAGACCAGTCAGAAGCCGGGTAAGACCCTGCTCATCAACCATTTCCTGATAGACGACAAGTGGCATTTAGTGGACCTGCCCGGCTACGG
>CAMFEN010000135.1 GCA_945949375.1 uncultured Bacteroidales bacterium
CACCGTCCGGCATATCTTATGCTTCACCACCTCCGCCTCTTGCGTCATCGTGAATACCACCGACATACACAACTTGTCCTCGTGCGGTCGCAGCGAACACAGGTCGTTGCACAACTCCTCCGGCAGCATCGGTAGCACCCTGTCCACCAGATACGTGCTCGTCCCCCGCTTATACGCCTCCTCGTCCACGGCATCCCCCGGCTGCACATAGTGGCTCACATCCGCGATATGCACACCCACCTGCACCAGCCCGTCCGCCTGCACTTGATACGACAGCGCATCGTCAAAGTCCTTGGCGTCAGCAGGGTCTATCGTGAAGGTGAACACTTCCCGCATATCCCGTCTCCGCAATATCTCTTGTTCGTCTATCTCTCTCATACGAATTTCGCGCTTTGATATAGGAAAAATCCCCTTAAACAATTCCGCTGCAAAGATACAACTTTTTTCCGACATAAGCAAATAATATTCTCAAAAAAGAAAGCAATGCTCATATTGCATGCCATCACAATGCAGTTTTTCTACCCATCAAATCATACCATTGTCCGCCTCGCCGGATAAAGAGCGCTCCGTTGCGATAGATTTTTTTGCAGTGCTCTATGTTGGTGCTTGGCATGGTGTTCGTAGCACTTTCTTCTCCCAAATATGCGAGCCATGCGTCGGGTATGCCGTCGCCGTAGTCGGCGTCGGGGGTGTGGTAGCGGTCGGCGGAGCAGATGATTCGTCTGCGTATCTCTTGGGCGTCAAGGTCGGGTAGGGCAGACCATACGCATGCCGCCATGCCTGCTATGAGCGGACAGGCGAAAATGGTGCCGTTGCCGTACGGAAGACTCCCTTTTGTTTGTCGGAAAAATAGAGGCAAAGCGCAAAAAAGTAGGAAAAGAGTTTGCGAGTTTGGGAAATTTATTGTACCTTTGCAGACGAATCTAAAAAAGGCGTTTATTTGCGCTTGTTTTGGTACTCTGGGAAACTTGGAAACTTTCTTTATCATCCAAAACATGAAAGCAATAAGCGTCCTCGTGGTATGTCTTTATCGCTGTACCCATGTGTATGGCTTTGGCATATCCGGCGTGGGCGTTCATTGTCTGTTCTTGTGATAAAGGTATTCCAAGGCCTCAGAGTAGAGAATGGGCAGCAGATACTGCTCCACGCTTTTCTATTATCCACGGGGCTTGGGAGGAGCAGCCAACCCTCAAAAACTCATTCGTGCGAATGAAAAAAGGCTTCATTCTCTTTTTTGCAATCGTTTGCGGAATGCAGGCGATGGCTACCAACTTGGTGGTGGAGACGAAGAGCGGCAGTGCGCTCTCGAATGACATCGCTATTGTCGGCAAATGGGTGTTTATGGGCAACAATCTTATCCTGATGGGCAAAGATGGCAACATCTTGGGATTTGAGTCGCTAAGCAACATCCGAAAGATTCTCTTTTCCCCTTCTGAGCCCGATGTGCCCAGCGGTATGGCGGATGTCCCCGCCGACCAAGCGTACATCGTCTATCCAAATCCTACTCAAGATATACTTTTTGTGAAGGGGGCAACAGACTCTACACCTATCCGTATCTTCAGCATGGACGGGTTGGAGGTACTATCCACCGTGGGCTCGCAAGTGCATGTGAGCCAATTGCCCAACGCGACATACCTGTTGCAAATAGGGACACAAGTTGCACGATTTATCAAACAATAACGATATAAGATTATGAAAAAACAGATTCTTTTGGCATGCGCAATAGCGTGTGCAGCAGGTGCTTCGGCGCAAATGAACGTATGGGAGAACGGCAACTTGTCCGCCCAATACAATGTAGAAAATGTGGATAGTGTAACCTTTGGCATTACCTCAGAGACCCCCGTTTCGGGTACAGGCAAAGACGGAATCACGCCCTTGCTGAAGATAGAGAACGACTATTGGTTTGTTTCGTATGATAACGGCGAGACATGGCAGCAAGAAGGTCTTGCCCGCGGCGAGAAAGGAGAAAAGGGTGAAAAGGGCGAGCAAGGTGAGAAAGGAGAAAAAGGGGATAAGGGAGACAAAGGAGATTCGATGTTCCTTTCCTTTGAGCAGGACTCGGCTTTTGTGTATCTCCTCTTGCCCGATAGTTCCAAAGTAAAAATTGCGAAAGTAACTACGGAGGGAGGATACAATGAAGAGGATTTTATCGATTTCAAGGATGTTGCCGCTAAATCAGCGTTATTAGAGATTTCACCGTCAATTGATACTAACTTGGATGGGGAAATATCTTATAAAGAGGCAGCTGACTATTCATATGGTTTGAAAATCGGTAGTGATGATGTGCTTTCGTTTAGAGAGTTAAAGTATTTTACTAATTTAAGTTCATTTCAAATAGATGCCGGAAATTTGATAGAAATCGAATTTCCCGAACAATTGGATAGCATACTATACCTTCATTCAGATAAAATTAAGTGTGTTAAATTACCCAAGCAATGCAAATATGTCGGTGGTTGTAGAATCCCCGGAGCCTTAATGTTTATTGCAAACGAAGGGTTAGAGCAGATAGGAAAGGAGCAATGGACTACTACAAATTTAAAGAAGTTGGTTTTGCCGAATTCATTGAAACAGATATTGCAGTATTCGAGTTATTATCCAACGATAAGTGTTCGAGGCACATCTTTTGTTTTTCCTGAAAACTTAGAAGGACAAGGAGGGTGCATTCAGGCAGTAGTAGATACGGTATATTGGAATGCTATAAATTTTAAGGAAGATTATGCGACTCAAGATACCTATGGTTTATATGCAGCGTCTGATAAAATCAAATCAATTATATTCGGAGAAAAGGTTGAGACTATTCCGGCATACTTATGCTATAATCTGACAGGAATCACGGAGGTTAGTATTCCTGATAATGTTAAGTCGATAGGAGGAAGGGCTTTTTACGGATGTAGTAATTTGACCACTTTGTCTTTAGGTCAAGGTCTTACCAAAATAGGAGAAAGGGCTTTTAGTAGTTATAAAATAGAAAAAGTAACGCTTGGGGAAAACATAGAAGAAATAGGCAATGGTGCTTTTAGTGGTTGTGCAAGCAATATGAAAATTTATTGCAAAGCAGTGAACCCTCCCTTGCTGGGTAACTCTGTGTTTCCGAATAATACGAGTATAGTCATTTATGTGCCGCGCGCTTCTGTTGAGGAGTATAGAATTTTATGGAGCGACTATGCTTCGCGTATCTTGCCCTACGATTTTGAATAAATAAAACAAAGCATAAACAAACTATGCTTAAAAACAAGTTTCACTAGGCTATACTATTGTGTTTCGGGTTGGATATGCATAGTCATAATATGATAATATTATGTAGTATTAGACTTCATGGTATAATCAACATGTATCCGCACATTGGCGTAAAAACCAATATGGCATTTGGATACCTGTTCGGGCATATTGGCGACATAAAGCCTAAAGATTATATCTTTTAATAATGTCGCGCTCATACAAAGAACTGATATAATATGGCAACCTTCAAAGCACCCATATTATAATTGGAGTTCTTTATATGAGGACAATATACACAATAAAACAATAAGAGTTAATACCGAAAATCTTACGAAGAGTAGGTAGCAAAATTATGTGTAAATATGGATAATAATACAAAGAAAGCCGTAGAAGAATTTTGCCAATTGTTTCCTTATATAAAGGTAACGATTGATAATGCAAATGATTCACGCAGAGTTACAAAGATAGCGTATGAAGCCTTTCAACATTCCGATGATGTAGATGAGATTTGCACAGAAGTATCGAGTATGCTATTGGAAAAGAATTGTAGGGCTTATCAACAGGTTGTACAAGAGCTTCGCGAGAAATTGATTGCAAGAAAACAGGTTATCATGGAATTAGACAATCTTGGTTTATTGCAATAACAAACTATAAGAAAGAGGCTGTCTAACAAGTTTAGTTGGACAGTCTCTTTTTGTTTGTGAATGGCTTATAAGGGGCTAAAATCACCGCAAAAACCTTCGTTTTGTTCCAAAACGCCCGCAGGCGAGACGCCTGCGTCCCCAGTATAAGACTTGTTAGAAAGCCTCTTTTGTTTGTTAGGGTAATGGGGAGGGGATAATGTATGATGATTAGCGCTTAAAACGCTACTCTTCTGCCCATGGTGTCGTAGCATTGTGTGCCGCGTAGGATGTAGAGGGTGCCGTTGCGGTAGATTTTTTGGCAGGTTGAGGCGTTGGTGTTCCCGACAGGTCGGGAGGAGTTATGCGGGTCGGTGAGGTCGGCTTCTTTGCCTATGTAGGCGAGCCATGCGTTGGGGATGCCGTAGCCGTAGTCGGCGTCGGGGGTGTGGTAGCGGTCGGCGGAACAGATGATACGTCGGCGTATCTCCATGGCGTCAAGGTTGGGTAGGGCAGACCATACGCATGCCGCCATGCCTGCTATGAGCGGACAGGCAAAACTGGTGCCGTTGCCGTACTGTATGCTTCCGTCGCTCGGGTTCACG
>CAMFEN010000136.1 GCA_945949375.1 uncultured Bacteroidales bacterium
CTTGGTTACGACCCGCAGGTCATTCTCTCGGGACGGGCAGTGAACAACTCCATCGCGAAGTTCATTGCGGATAAGGTGCTAAAACTCATGATTCAGCATGACCACAAGATAAAAGACGCCAATGTACTGTTGCTCGGCGTTACCTTCAAGGAGAACTGCCCCGACTGCCGTAACACCAAGGTGGTGGATATCGCCACGGAGTTGGAGGAGTTCGGATGCCACGTAGATATCTGCGACCCGTGGGCATCGCCAGAGGTGGTGCTCCGCGAGTACGGCAAGGTGCTCATGCCTACAGTGGACCCCAAGAAACACTACGAGGCAGTTATCGCCTGCGTGGCGCACAACGAGTTCAAAGCATTCCCCTTCGCACAATATAAAGAGCAAGGAGCGGTGATCTTCGATGTGAAAAACTTCGTGGACAGGACGCTCGTGGACGGAAGACTATAAACAGACCGCCTTCGGCTGAAAGACCGCTGACGCTGTCTGACCGCGCTTCGCGCTGAAAGACCGTCATACGACTGTCAGACTGATATAGGCGCGGATGTGAATAAGTCGGACAACGAAGTGGTCGGACAGCAAAGCGGTCGGACAACGAAGTGGTCAAATAGTCAAACTAATCAATCCTTCATCCAATTATGACTATCGCAGTAGCAGGAACCGGTTATGTGGGTTTGTCGATGGCAACCCTCTTGGCGCAACACCATAGGGTGCTGGCAGTGGATATTGTGCCCGAAAAGGTGGAGATGATTAACCGCAGGCAGTCGCCTATCCAAGACGAGTATATTGAGAAGTTCTTCGCGGAAAATACGCTCGACCTGACCGCCACATTAGATGCGCGGGCAGCCTACTCGCAGGCGGAGTTCGTGGTGATAGCCGCTCCCACTAACTACGACCCGCAGCGCAACTATTTCGACACCTCGGCGGTGGAGAGCGTGGTGCGCTTGGTCTTGGAGGTGAACCCCGATGCTATCATGGTTATCAAATCGACCATTCCAGTCGGTTTCACCGAGGGGCTGCGGCAGAAAACAGGCAGCCAAAACATCCTCTTCTCGCCCGAGTTCCTGCGCGAGAGCAAGGCCCTCTACGACAACCTCTCCCCCTCGCGTATCATCGTCGGCACTGATATGTATGACGAGCGTCTGCTCAACGCAGCGCACACTTTTGCCGCACTGCTGCAAGAGGGCGCGGTCAAGACAGATATACCTACTCTCTACATGGGCTTCACTGAAGCAGAGGCGGTCAAACTCTTTGCCAACACCTACCTTGCACTGCGCGTCTCCTACTTCAACGAGTTGGACACCTACGCCGAGATGAAAGGGCTGAGCACGCAAGACATCATCAATGGTGTCTGTCTTGACCCCCGTATCGGCACCCATTACAACAACCCCTCTTTCGGCTACGGCGGCTACTGCCTGCCCAAAGACACCAAGCAACTGCTCGCTAACTACCAAGACGTGCCGGAGAACCTTATCGAAGCCATCGTGGAGAGCAACCGCACACGCAAGGATTTCATCGCTGACCGTGTGCTCGCCAAGGCAGGCTACTACGACTATTTCCACAACGGCTCTTTCAACGCAGCCGAAGAGCACCCCTGCACCATCGGTGTCTTCCGACTGACCATGAAGTCCAACTCCGACAACTTCCGACAATCGAGCATACAGGGTATCATGAAGCGCGTAAAATCCAAGGGAGCGCAGGTCATCATCTATGAACCCACGCGACCCGACGGCTCCACTTTCTTTGGTTCCATCGTGGTGAACGACCTCGCACAGTTTAAAGCACAATCGCAAGCTATCATTGCCAACCGCTACGACGCTTGCCTCGATGATGTGCAAGACAAAGTCTATACGCGCGACCTCTTCCGCAGAGACTGAGACGAGAGAGATTGAGATAGGGAGATATAATCCTTTATTCTCTTTAAGCAGCCGTTGAATACTAAATGGTAATGTAGCAAATGTAGCAAGTGTAGCAAATGTAAAGGCGCAGAATTTGTAGAAGATAGGGACGTGTATTCCCACACACACATCTTTAACGAAAAAGCGAGGGTACTTTGCACCAAAAGTACCCCGTTTTTTTTATCTAACTACCCTCTTTTCAACCCCACATTATCTGTTACCTCCCACCATAAGGTCTTTGCCGAGTCCTTACCGAGGTCTATATCAATACTAAATTGAATTGTTACAAATGTTACAAATGTTACAAATGTTAGTTACATGTTACTTATTCAAAAATCTAACACTTGTACCACTTATCATATTTTTTATCTATTAAATTTAGTATTCATATGCATATTTCACAATAAGCCCTACCTTTGCACCTCCGTTTAACGAACAAAAATTCTCCTTTTTGCGGGGTCCCGGAGTTTTTTTATAGTTGAGGGGCTCTTAAAGGTGATTTAGACGGACTTTCCGTCGTGCACAGGCACACCAGTGCATTTGTCAGTCCAAACCTGCCATTTTGTCAGTCTCGTCTGCCAATTTACCGTATTTTGCTCTTTGGCACAATGTTTGATATTGAATAAATGAATGTCTTGAAATAGGATTAAGGACACAAGATAAAAGACTTATTACCGTCGTCTATGAATTTTTAAAGTCAAAACTAATTCGTCTTTCATCCTTCATCCTTTATCCTTCATCCAAAAAAGAATATTAACTAAAAAAGCATAAACAACTATGAGCAAGATTATTGGTATTGACTTAGGAACCACCAACAGCTGCGTAGCAGTGATGGAAGGTAATGAACCTATTGTAATTGCAAACTCCGAAGGCAAGCGTACTACTCCTTCTGTAGTAGGTTTTGTGGATGGCGGCGAGCGCAAAGTGGGTGACCCCGCGAAGCGTCAGGCTATCACCAACCCCACCAAGACCGTTTATTCTATCAAACGTTTCATGGGCGAGACCTACGACCGCTTGAGCAACGAGATTGCGCGCGTGCCTTACAAAGTAGTGAAAGGCGACAACAACACCCCGCGTGTGGATATCGACGGTCGTCTCTACACCCCGCAGGAAATCTCTGCCATCATCCTTCAGAAGATGAAGAAGACCGCAGAGGACTACCTCGGGCAAGAGGTAACGGAAGCCGTTATCACTGTGCCTGCTTACTTCAACGACTCGCAGCGTCAGGCTACCAAGGAAGCCGGCGAGATTGCCGGACTGACCGTGCGCCGTATCGTCAACGAGCCTACCGCAGCCGCTTTGGCTTACGGCTTGGACAAGTCCAATAAGGACATGAAAATCGTGGTCTTCGACTGCGGTGGCGGTACCCACGATGTCAGCGTCTTGGAGTTGGGCGACGGAGTCTTTGAGGTGAAAGCAACCGACGGTGATACCCACCTCGGAGGTGATGACTTCGACCACCGTATCATCGACTGGCTCGTACAGGAGTTCAAGAACGAGAACGGCGGCGCAGACCTCTCGAAAGACCCCATGGCGATGCAGCGTCTGAAAGAGGCTGCCGAGAAGGCAAAAATCGAGTTGTCAAACACTACGACCACCGAAATCAACTTGCCCTATATCATGCCCGTAAACGGAGTGCCTGCCCACTTGGTAAAGACCCTGACCCGTGCGAAATTCGAGCAGCTGATTGACGACCTTATCCAGCGTACCATCGCGCCTTGCCGCACCGCTTTGCAGAAAGCCGGTATGAGCACCGGCGATATCGACGAGGTAATCTTGGTAGGTGGCTCCACCCGTATCCCCGCTATCCAAGACGCTGTGCAGAAGTTCTTCGGCAAGACCCCGAACAAGGGCGTAAACCCCGACGAGGTAGTAGCCGTAGGTGCAGCCATCCAAGGCGGTGTGCTCACGGGAGATGTGAAGGATGTGCTCCTCTTGGACGTAACCCCGCTGAGCCTCGGTATTGAGACCATGGGCGGCGTGATGACCAAGATGATTGAGAGCAACACCACCATCCCTACCAAGAAGACCGAGACCTTCACCACCGCGGTGGATAATCAGCCTTCTGTGGAAATCAAGGTGCTGCAAGGTGAGCGCCCGATGGCAGCGCAGAACAAGCAAATCGGTATCTTCCACCTCGACGGTATCATGCCCGCACGCCGCGGCGAGCCGCAGATTGAGGTTACCTTCGACATCGACGCCAACGGTATCCTGAATGTAACCGCCAAAGATAAGGCTACCGGCAAGGAGCAGAAGATTCGTATCGAGGCATCCAGCGGCTTGAGCGATGAAGAAATCAAGCGTATGAAGGCCGAGGCTGAGGCTAACGCCGAGGCAGACAAGCGCGAGAAAGAGCGTATTGACAAACTGAACCGCGCAGACGCTACTATCTTCCAGACCGAGAAGCAACTTGCCGAATTAGGCGACAAACTGCCTGCTGACAAGAAAGCGCCCATCGAGGAAGCCCTCAAGAACCTGAAAGAGGCTTACGAGAAGAAAGACGCCGACGCTTGCGAGGCAGCTAACCAAGCCCTCATGACCGC